>JAPKBW010000004.1 GCA_028823235.1 Longimicrobiales bacterium
GCTGCCGCGCTCACAACGCTTCGTCGAGGATTTACCACCTCAGCAGCCGACCGGGAGGTACGTCGACGAGCACGCCATCGTCGACGACAGCACCCCGTTCACGAAGACGTAGCCGATGCCCTCCGCGTAATGCCGCGGATGCAGGAACGAGCCCGGCCCGATACCGTTCCGGATGTAAGGGTAGATATCCGCGGTCACATCCATGCCGACAGTTCTGACCGAGTCGATGAGCGCGAGCGCCTCGACCATGAGCGGCCAGTTCTCTTCGCCCGCCGCCTTCAGGCGGTAGATGTGCAACGGGACGCCTGTCCTCTCACCGATCGTGATCGCCTCGTGGATCGCGTCCAGCACCGCATGGCTCTCGTTGCGGATATGCGTGAGGTACGTGCCCCGGCACTCCGCCGCGACCCGCATCAACTCAATCGCAAGAAGCGCACGGGCAACCCCGACCGTTACTTTGCCTTAGAAGGCTCACCTGCCGCATACGCTCCAGAGAGGCTCTTCGCCCAGGACGTGGTGCGGCGGTGCAGGAGTCCCCGGGGTACCTTCGGAGCACATGACTTGAGGCCGCGCACCGCGATGTCCAGCCCGGCTAAGAGAAACGACCACCGTATCACTGGATGAGATCATGATCTCCGCCCGCCTTCGGATCACATGCTTCGCTCTGTTCGGCACTTTCTTGTTAGCCGCGTGCTCGGGGGGCGAGCCCGATCCCGGCACTGCGGCGACCTATACCGTCGTGGAGGTGCCGCTTCATCAGATCTCTGAAGACCTGGCCTCAGGCCGGACCACGTCGATGGAGATCACCGAAGCCTACGTCGAGCGCATCGAAGCCATGGACGGCTCGCTCAATTCCGTCATCACGGTGGCCACCGATGCGCTGGACCAGGCCGCAGCGTCCGACGCCCGCCGCGCGGCGGGAGAAGAACTGAGCGCGCTCGATGGTGTGCCCATGCTGTTCAAGGACAACCTGGACGCGGTGGGGATGCCGACCACGGCGGGCTCGTACGCCCTCGAAAACAACTACCCGACCGTGGACTCAGAGGTGGTGAGGCGCCTCCGAGCCGCCGGCGTGATCATCCTCGGGAAGGCCAACCTCTCACAGTTCGCCGGATTCCGGAACACGGCATCCTTGAACGGCAGCACGGTGGGGGGCGGCACCCACAATCCGTACGACCCGACCCGCACCGCTGCGGGATCAAGCAACGGATCGGGGATCGCCGCGGCCATGAGCTTCGCAGCCGCTACGATCGGCACAGAAACGGCCGGCTCTATTGTCGGCCCCTCCTCTGTAAATGGGGTGGTCGGGATGAAGCCGACCATCGCGCTCGTATCCCGCCGCGGCATCGTGCCGATCAGCCTGACGCAGGACTCGTCCGGTCCAATGGCGCGAACTGTGAGAGACGTCGCGCTGCTCCTTGAGGTCATCGCGGGCACGGACCCGGGCGACCCATGGTCAGCCGATGCCGACGCGAACAAGGCTGATTACGTCGCGGCCCTGAGCACCGAAGCGCTGCAGGGTAAGCGCCTCGGTTTTCTAAGGCCGACCGGCAGCAGCGCGGAGTCGGTCGGTCCTTTGTTCGACGCGGCCCTCGAGGTTCTTTCGGCTCAGGGAGCGGACTTGGTGGAGCTTCCCGGGGACGCGCTGGTCGATACCAGGCCCGAGATGCGTGTCATTCTGCTGCAAGACTTCAAGGTTGACCTGAACGCCTACCTTCGAGGGACGCCGAGCACGGTATCGGTGCGCACGCTGGCCGACCTCATCGATTTCAGCAGAAACGACCCGCGCGAAAGCATGCATAGCATGGAGTACTGGGAAGACGCCCAGGCGACAGACGGCGGACGCCAGAATCCCAACTACATCGCAAGCTTGGAGGCCGGCAAGCGCCTGGCGCAGGAAGACGGCATCGATCGGCTCTTGAGAGAGTACGATGTCGATGCGCTCGTGACGCCAACCGGTGCTCCGGCGGCGGTACTTCAGCCGGACGGTACTCCCGGCCCCGGACCGATCCCAGAGGGCGCGCGAGGCACTCGGCCTCCTTCACTCACCGCCACGGCTGCCGTGGCAGGATATCCGCTGATTTCGGTGCCCATGGGGCTCGTGGACGGATTGCCGATCGGTCTCTCGTTCGTGGGCACTGCATGGACCGAGGCTGTGCTGATCTCACTCGCCTACGACTACGAACAAGCGTCGATGTCGCGCATTCCCCCGCCGATGGCCATCACCAGTCGGCGGTCCAGTAACTGAGCGGTGCGATACCTGACGAGATCAATCGCCCCTGACTTATGCGCACCCAAGAGCTTAATGCTGCGGTCTTATGATGACCCGAGCCAGGCTCGGCAGGTCGGGTAGAAGCTCATCCTCGCCCGCCGGGATCCCGCCGAAAGCCAGCATGTACGCAAGGGCGTCGACGTACTCCTGCTCGGTCATCGACTCCGGATTGTCTTCCGGCATCGTCGCCCTCGTGTACGCGAACAGGGTCGCAAGTGATCTGTCCTCCCAGACGCGGAGGAATCTTGCCCGCGCCAAGGGGGGGGTCGAGCGCATGTCCGGGTCGTCCGGCGCACCATTCAATCTGTGGCCATGACACCAGCCGCAGGCACCCGCGTACACCGCCTCACCGCGGCCGGCCTGTGCTTCGGTGAACACGCCGTCCCAGACTGATACCACGGGACCGGCATCCTCCAGCCCCTTCAGCACCTCGGCTACTTCTTCGGTAGTCACGCTCCGAGAGCCGTTCGCCCACGCCTCGCGGACGTAGTTCACCAATCCGGTGATCTCGTCGGCGGTCAGCCCGGGAAACGGGGGCATGTGCTCTTTGCCCAAGCGGATGGTGCGGACGACCCTCAGCGGGTCCTCAAGCTGGTCACTGCCGCTCAAGGCCGGAAAGGCCGGCGGATCACCGGCGCCCGAGTCCTGATGGCAGAGCGCGCACTTCTCTTCGTAGAGTTGCTGGCCCTGGCCCAACAAGACCGCGCCGGCCGCTTGTTGTGCACCGGCACCCGGGCTGATCACGAGGGCAAGCCCCAGGACCCCGGCCACGAGTTTCAGCATCAGCTGGACGGCTCTTCGACCGCATGCGTGCCGGCGATGTAGCCGTGCACGTGACCCTTGCCCAAGCCATGCTTGTTGAAGCCGCCGACAGCCTCGCCTCCCGCATACAGACCGGGAATCACCTTGCCCTGCATATCCACGACCTGCTGACGGCCGTTGACCCTCAGCCCCCCGTAGGAGTCGTGCCAGATCACCATGATCGAGAGCGCGTAGAACGGCGGAGTCCCGATGCGATTCATGGGGGCATCGACCTCGCGTTCGAATTCGGGGTCGGTGCCTGATTCCACGTAACCGTTCCAGGTGGTCACCGTCTCCGCGAGGTAGTTCAGCGGTACACGTTGAAATTCGTGATCCGCCTCGACCTTTGCGGCCAACTCGTCGATGGTATCGGCCTGGAAGTAGTAGCCGTTGTCCGAGACGAAGGGGTAACGGAGCTCCCACCCGTTGCGATCGACCGCATCTTGATCGAAAATCGCCCAAATCGGCCCCGAGTAGTACTCAGGAGCCTCAGACCCTTCGTTGAGTGCCAGGGCGGCATGGACGCCGTGGTCGTAGTTGTACATGTCACGGACCCACTCCTTGCGACAATTCCGCCAATCGACCGGCGTGTGGTCGAGCCCCCGCCCTGGGGCACCCCGATCGCCGGGGTACGCGCTCGGGCCTGGCCTCGCCGGGAGACGGACTTCGTTGAAGAAGCGCTTCCCGACCTGATTCACGGCGATGAACTCTTCGAAGCCCGAGCTGCCCACGTTGAAACCCGCTGAGCCGCGGAAACCGAACGTGGGGTGTCCGGGCATCATCCCGGTATAGGCGTCGCGCGTACCAAGGCGCGTCGAGACGTGAAACGTGGTGTAATACGAGAGATTCTGCTGCATCCCAGCCAGATTCGCGCCGACCCTCAAGCCGGCGACAAGCGCCGATCCGTCCTGACCTCCCGGGCCTAGCAACGCCCGACCACTCGTCGGAAAGGCCGGCTCGCGCATGGCCGGATAGAACATGCTGCGGACCTCGGGGTTCCCGGCGTGGCCGCCGCTGGCGAGGATGACGGCCTGGCGGGCCCTGATGTTCACGGTTTCACGTCGCTCATCGATGTTGCCGTTCTGCCAGAGGCCCTGAAGGATCTCGCCGGTCTCAGGGTGATACCGGGGAGAATAGTGTGCCCTTATGCCGAGAACCCGGCCCGAGAAGGGTTGCTCGCGAACGATCTCGTCGAAGCGGCGGTGCAGCATGAAGTCGACGCCCTTCTCACGGGCAGAGAACTCCAGCGGCCGGGAGAGCGCGGCACCATTGGTCACCGCGTTGGGTCCGACCATACGGCTCGCGTTGTTCATCCGCAGGGGAGAGAACGCACTCGATCGTTCTCGATCGGCCACGCCCGCGTCCTCCGCGGTGACGGTTCCCGCCTTCATGTCCGTCACGTCGCCCAGCATGAGGAAGCAGTTGGCCAGCCGTGCGCGTGACAACCCTCCCCCGCCGTGCGTGCTGCTGACCCTCGAGAAGCGGACATAATTGTCGATCAGGAACTGTCGGGTCGCCGGACAGTTCTCGGCCCAAGCACGAGCCAACTCGGGCTCGTTGTAGCGATAGGGGGCCTGCCCCTTGGGGTCGAGAACCGACCAGTCAGTGAGATCCGTGAACAGGATCTCGACACTGTCATCCAGTTCTTCCGGGTCCTCGATAGGGTCGACCGTGATAAGTCCCTCCCGGTCGCTCTCCCCTCTCATGTCTCTCTGCTGAACCGGGTCGCCGCCGCCGAGCGACATCCGGGCCGCACTATGCAGCATGCGGCCGCCGAGGTCGAAATTCTGATCGACCACCAGCACACTGGCCCCGCGATCAACCGCGCGAATGGCCGCAGTCAGGCCCGCGCACCCGCCCCCCGCGATGACGACGTCCACCTCATAGTCCCAGACGACCTGCCCGGAGGCACCCGCGGGGACCTGCGCCTGCGCTTCAGTCGGCTCGAAGAGAGCCGCGGATCCCAATCCGGCGGCGACCCCTGTTTTGACGAAATCGCGGCGGTTCAGCCCATCCTCGTTCTCGAGCGTCGAGTCCTGCGACGGACGGTCGTCTTTCGTTGCCACCTGTAGTCCTCCCCAATGGTCGCCAAGCGTGATTGCTCATCGATCCGGCCAAGGGACATCTTGAGATGACCCTTGAAGCGAGCCTGACCGAACAAGCCACCGACCCGGAATGAAGACCCAAAGGCCGGGACGTTCGACCACGCTAGGTAGGGATGCAGGCCTCCTGCAAGCGGCCCATCCTATTCGCGGTAGAGATTGCGACTCTCGGTTCAGCTCATCGCACGCGCCCGCGGACTGCCCGCCCCGGACGAGCAGCAGTTACCTCACCCAACTCGACCACCACTTCGCCCGCAATGATCACCCATGCGATACCGGTCGAGGGGATCGTCGCGTCCAGGTATGTCGAGCGGTCAATCACGGTCGCAGGATCAAAGATCGTAATGTCTGCGTCGGCGCCGACCTGGAGGCGCCCTTTGCTGGCCATCGACTCCACCGTGGCTTCGAGCCGTCGAGCTGGCTCGATGGTCATCTTTCGGATCGCCTCGGGAAGAGACAAAACACCCTCATCCCGGACATACTGCCCAAGTACCTTCGAGTACGATCCGGAAGTGCGTGGATGGCCACGGCCGTCGACGATAAAGCCGTCGCTCGCGATCATCGTTAGCGGACTCACCACAGCTTTTCGGGTTACCTCCTCCGTGCGGCCGTGAATGATGACTGCCCCGCCCTCTTCCCGAGCCTGCGCGAATGTTTCTCGAGTGGCCCGTTCTCCCGAGGAGACGAGTTGGTGGAGCTCGAAGCGCTCTTCGGGCCAACTCTCCCAGTCGTCAAAGAGTGCCGACTGGATCTCGGTCATCCCCGCGCCATACGGATAGGTCTCGGTGGTAACATCTTGACCGGCATCCACTGCAGTTTGCACGCCGTCCAAAAAGGCGTCGATATCATCGCCCGCGCTTGAATTTATATGTACAAAGTGGAGCGACACTCCAGTCCGGCGTGCGGCGGCGACGGTGGAGTCGAAGCCCGAGAGACCACCGCGCATATGGATGTGAGCGCTTGCGCCAGATTCGGCTGCCACGCCGAACATTCGTTCGATTTCGGACATCTCGGCTCCGGGCGTGTAGGCACTGCCGAAGCCGACCGCCACTGCTCCCTGATCCAGGCCCTCACGAATACGGCGCTCCATTTCGTCGAGCTGTTCCGCCGTGATACTCCCCGAGCCTCCGATACCAGCGGGCAGAATCCCCGCCCCGGGATCTCCAAGAAGCTCCATGCGCACCCCAATGTGCCCAATGCTCGCACCGTAGTTGACGATCTGCCCCCCCTCACGGTCCGCGTAGAAACCATGGATGTCGGCTGTGCCGACCTCCAGCTCCAGGGCAGTCGTCACCCCGTCTCGGACCATGTACGAGTAGGCTTCTTCGCTCTGCCCGTGCTCATGCAGATCGATGAATCCCGGTGAGACGACATGTCCGGTCGCGTCGATCGTGCGTCTGCCGGTCAGCTCGCCCTCAACGATCGAGGCGACCTTACCATCGCGGATGCCCACGGAGCGCACCCCATCGAGTCCCGACTCAGGATCGATCACACGACCGTGTGTGATGACCAGATCAAAGTTGTCGGCATCCTCTCCGCCGCACGCGGTCAGCATTACGCATGTGAGGGCCAATTGCACCAGCCGCTGAAGCTTCACGTTGTTCCTCCGGTAGACTCGTCCGACCCTCGTGACGGATTCGTAATCGACACTCACCGAGTGACCGCGAGGATCCATGCGCAGAAGATGCGAATCAGATCTTCGATCCGCGAGCACTCGTGAATTTTTCAAGAGACGAGGGCGTCACGACCGACGCGCATCACATGACGGCGAATTGTGATTTTTACCCAAACATCCTGGAAGTCGTCCGTGATCGAAGTATCAACCACACGATCGAACAGCTGAGTGCGAGCCCTCGACCGGCTAGCTCACCACCCGCCGGTTCTGTATCACCTTCTGCATGTACTTCTCGAAGAAGAATTTCTGGATGTCCATCATGTCGATCTCGCGGCCCTGGATGTAGGACTGCTCGATATCACTCGTCATATCCAGAGGGGTCCCCGTGGTAATCAGGAGTGTCGCCTGCTTGCCGGGCTCCAGTGATCCGACCCTGTCGCTGATCCCCATGAACTCGGCCGCATTGATGGTCACAGCCTTCATTGCCTCTTCCTCCGGGAGCCCGAACGCCACCGCGACTCCAGCTTCCCAGGGCAGTCGGTTCGTATATAGAGAGCCTGACCCTCCGGAGATGGCGAATTTCACCCCAGCCTCATAGAGCCGAGCAGGCATAGTGTAGGCCCCATCGTATCCTTCGTATTCGCGACCGGGCGCGGCCATGGTCGACGTCAGGATCACGGGGATGTCATTGGCCACGAGTCGATCAGCCACATGGATTGCGTCGGCACCGCCACGAATCACGATCCTGACACCCTCTTCCTGTGCCCAGGTGATGGCGTCGTTGATCTGACCCGCCCCGTCCGCCGAAACCACGACCGGAATCTCTCCGTCCAGCGCGGGAACCATCGCCGCGTAGCGCGAGTCCGTCCGCACTTCCGCACCGGCCGCAGTGGCATCGCGATACGCGCGCGCTTCCGCAAAGAAGTCCTTGAGCTGCTGCACCTGTTCGGCATAGCTCGGCGGCGGATCCTGTGGAGCGCCTCCCCGTCCGCCGCGACCGCCGCGAGGGTTCGGGTTGGGCCAGTTCACGTTGAGGGCCGCAGCCGACTCCATAGACATCTCTTCCCAGTCCCATCCCTCGAGGCTCATCGCCGACGACATACCGGAGATGAGGCCGCCACCCGGGGTCGTGAGCGTGACGAGCACACCAGCGGAGCGGGAGGTGCCGATGTGACGGCTCTCCGCGTTGACCGCGACCTCGGCTCGAACGTTGGGGTTGAAGTCGCCGAGCTCGTTCACGTCGCTCGACACCCCAACCGCGCCGATCTCACTGATTCCCACCGTGCTGTAGGCATCAATGAGTCCGGGGTAGATGTGCTTTCCTGTGACATCGACCACGCGCGCACCTGCTGGAATTTCCACGTCGGCGCCGACGGCAACGATGATTCCGTCATTGAACACGATGGTTCCGTTCTCGATGACCCCATTCGTGATCGTGTGAATGGTGGCCCCCTGCAGCGCCACCGCTTCGGACTGCGGCGGCACGGTCATCCGCACCTGCGCCCCCACCGAAGTGGGCGACACGAACGGGGCAGCAAACGCCACGATCATCGCGGCGAGTGTCAGTGCTGTGACTGCGGCAACCCGGGACGTAATTGCCCTCATGGCTCCCCACTTCGTCATGGTCGTCGTCATGATCAGTTGCTCCCGCGCGATTCGCGCATGTTTTCGCCCTGGCTTTCACTCACCGAGAGAATGGCCTGGATGAGCTCGGTACGCTCACGGTCGATCTCTACCCGCAGGGCTGCGTCCTCCTCTAGGGAGAAATAGCGTCGCCCATCCACCCAAGTCTGTTCGGCTCGGGTGAACTGAGACAGCGGGTTCCCGCTCCAGATGACGAAATCACCGTCCTTGCCCTCTTCGAGCGAGCCCACACGATCGTTGATCGCCATGGCCCTCGCGGCCTGGTTGGTCACGGTCGACAGCGCCTGCTCTTGCGTGAGGCCGGTCCGAAGTAGCTTGCCGGCCTCCCAGTTCATGCGACTGGCGATCTCATTGTTATCAGAATGCAACGCGGTAACCACGCCGGCCTCGATGAGGATGCGAGCGTTGTACACGGAGGCGTCGTACGCTTCCATTTTGAATCCACCCCAGTCACTCCACACGACTGCGGCGACCCCGGAGGCAGCCAGCTCAGGCGCGATCTTGTACGCCTCTATCCCGTGCTGCAGAGTCTGAACCCGGAAGCCGAACTCCTCAGCAAGCCGGACCAGCGCTAGGAATTCGTCGGCGCGGTACCCGTGCGACGAGATCAGCAGTTCCTGGTTCAGGATGTCGAGGATGGCCTCCATCCTCAGGTCGCGCCGTGGGGGGATCCCCTCCTGACTGGCCTCCCAGCGGTTCCATTCGCGCTCATAGTCGCGAGCCGCTAGGAAGTGGTCACGAATGATCTCCTGCGTCCCCATTCGAGTGTCCGGATAACGCCCCTGACGCCGCTTTGGGTTCTCGCCCAACGCGAACTTCACTGTCCGAGGGGCATCCTTCAGCATGAGGTCCTCAGGCAGAGACCCCCATCGGAGCTTCACGAACACGTTTTCGCCACCAATGGGGTTCGCAGAGCCGTGCTTGATGTGCGCGGTCGTTAGCCCACCGGCAAGCTGCCGGTACATCCAGATGTTGTTGTGCGTGACCACATCGCCCATCTGAACTTCGGGCACGATGGCGAAGCCACTCTCGTTGATCGCGCTGACCCCGGAGTGAATGTGGGGGTCGATAAGCCCCGGCGTGACGTGCTTTCCGGTCGCGTCGATCTCTACCGCACCTCGGGGGGCGTCGAGATCCGTACCAATGGCCACTACCTGTCCGGCCTGGACGAGAAGATCAGCGTTCTCCATCCGTCCCAGAGGGCCCTGGCTCCATACGGTGGCGTTTCGCACGACCACCGCGGCGGGCTGCTCGGGAATCGACGGCCTCCCGTACTCCATCATCGGCCGAATGAACGGCAGGTCGATTTCAGGGACATTCATCGCCACTGTGCCCCGTGCTGCTCCCTCATAGATATCGGTGCGAGATCCTCGGAATGACGGATCTGCACCATTGGGCAGGGATGTCCATCCGTAGAAATCCTCACCCCGGACAGAACCGGCCAGAAGAGCGACTCCTTCGTATCCGAGTTCTTCACCGTCGAAGCGAACCTCGATGCGTCCCGTTTCTGCGATGACCTCCGCCGAAGCGAGATCGATGCTCGCGCCGCCTGGGCCGGCAACGTCGATAGACCCTCCGAGGCGGTTCAGCGGACCTTCCAGACGAAGAGTGGCTTCGAACCCCCACTCATCGTCTGATGCGATGGCCCAGGTGCCACGTGGGTCCACCTCCGGTGGTCTGGTGACCTCATATGCCTGACCGTGTACCCAGACATCCCGGACCGCGGCCTCTTCGGTAAAGAGATCGCCCTGACTCACGACGAGGTTAGCAACCCTGCCCTCTGCGATCGTGCCGTGGGTGTTTTCGAGCCCCAGGAGAGCGGCCGGCGTCGTGGTGAGCGCGGCCAGAGCATCTCTTGTGGAGAGCCCTCGTGCGACCGCAATGCGCAGGTTCGGCAGGAACTCATTCAGCGAGGAGAGACCGTCTGAAGTGATGGCAAAACTGACGCCCGCATCGGCCAGCTGGGCTGGGCTCGTGGGCGCCAGATACCAGTCACGGAGGTCGGCCAGGGTGGCGTTCAACGCCGATTCTGGGTCGTCGACCTCGGGAGCATCCGGGAAGCTCAGAGGAATGATGAGTGGATCGGTGCGTCCCTGCAGCACGTCGACGATCCGGTATTCCTCGCCGCTTCCTCGGTACCAAGCATCCACGCCATAATCTTGGGCCAGCTTGTGAGCCCGCAGGTACTCCTCTTCGCTACCCGTATCGAAGATGACCGGCTGACTGCCCATCACGGCTGCTTCAAGGGCACCCAGGGCTTCGCTGGTCTCGGGCGGCAGGACGGAGCGGCCACCGTCTTCGTAGGCGCCCCACGCTCTCATGTACCACTCGGCATCCATGAATGTCTGCTTTATGAGTGCGATCGTGCCCATGGCCGAGTTGGGGTAAGCGCCGCCCAACTGGAAGGAACGCTGAAAGCCGATGGCCTGAGCCAGATCCGGGCGCAGCACTCTGTCGCGGACCCCCGCATCACCAAGGTTCACGACCGAAGCGGTGCCCCGGAAAATGCCCTGCTTGGGCACGACCAGTGCCGTCCCGAAGCCCTGCGACCGAAGAGCAGCTCTGCGGTCGGCGTCGTCCTGAAGGTTGGCCGTGGTGCTGAACCAGGCGCGGACCTGTGGATTCCAGTGCGTTGGCCCCACATCCCCGCCCTCGGGGACCGCATCCATGCCGAGGTCTGCGTGAGCGTCGATGAACCCCGGATAAATCGTGTGACCTTCGAGATCCCAGACACGCGCGCCGGCCGGCGGCTGCATGTTACGACCCACCGCCTGAATGATTCCGTCCCGGATGACGATCGTCGCGCCGTCCAGAACCTGCCCAGGAGCCGTAACCACCCGTGCGCCAACAAGGGCGTGAAAGCCTGTGCCGTTGTCACGAATGCCCGCCACGGGCTGAGTCCGAGACGACTGCTGGGCCGTGAGTCCGCCCGTGAACAGAAGAGTGACTCCGATAAAAGAGAGGATTGCTCTCACGACAGTCTCCAAAAAAATGTACGGTGACCCACGGGGGTCTCCCTGCAGCGGGAAACCGGAACGCAGAGAAAGTACGGCGTCTAGCCTGGATGGCCATGCTCGCTAGGGCATCTCGTCAATTACGGCTTCGAACCGGGCCCTTTTGGAAGACCAGAAACCGGTATGACAAAAAACCACCCTTCAGTCCGGCCTGAAGGGCGTCGCCTCCCACCATGTTACCGAAAAACGGAAAGCGAGCGAGACGCAGTCTCCGAAGCAGCGGACTAAGCTTCCGGATAACGACATCTCTAGGCCGGCCCAGCCGAATGAGGGCTGTGAGATCGGTGTCGTCGACCGGCTCGAAGCCGACGGACTCGGCGGCGTACCGGCAATCGTCGGGCGTGGTGATGCCGGGCACGCGCCAACCCGCTCGGAAGTCCGAGACACAAGTCTGCTCCCGCTCTCTCAGCGAGCCGACCGCCGAAGTCAGGAAGTCATCGACCACGATCATGTGCCCGCCGGGGAGGAGATGATCAGACGCCCAACGAAAGAAACGCTCCGGCGAGGGCGCGTGCGCGAACGACTCAACCGCCACGACGACGTCCGCGGCAACCGCCAGTGGGGTGACAAGGAAATCACCGAGGTGAATCAGACACTGACCCTGGAGCCCCTTCTCGGCCACGATCCGATTTGCGAGCTGGTGCTGACGAGGACTGATGGTGATGCCGTGGAGGCTACTCCCCGGAAGGGACACCGCCAAGTGGAAAAGAGTGCCACCCACCCCGCATCCCATGTCCAGAATGGTGGAGGTTGAGTCGGAGCGAACACGCTCGATCTCTGTCGCAATGAGTCCGTTCACATAGCTCGAAGCTTCGCTCGCGTTTCGAACCCCTGGTCCCCACAACTGCCGATGGATGGACAGCGCACTACCACTACCACCAACGAAGAGGAAGCGAGCCGTATTGCTGTCGTAGTAACCCGCGACGTCTGGGGCCTGCATGGGCCTACTTCCCGGACAGATCGCTGTGGAGCATGTCACCGAGCCAGTGGCCGGCCCTCTCCACTTTGGCCCGCACGTAAGGCAGGTTGTGGGGATTCAGCGTACCGTGCAGGGGTTCGCGAGCCGTGACCTCGATGCCTCCCTCTTCGAGGGCCCTCACTTTCTCGGGGTTGTTCGTGAGAATGCGAACACGTTCGACACCCAGGTGCTGAAGCATGCCAACGGCGGCGTCATAGCGGCGCTCGTCTGAGCCGAAACCCAGGACCTGGTCCGCATCGATCGTATCGAGCCCTTCGTGCTGCAACGCATAGGCTCTCAGCTTATTTCCCAGGCCGATGCCCCGCCCCTCTTGTTGCATGTAAAGGAGCACCCCGCCACCAGCAGCGGCGAACGAGGTGAGACTTCCACGCAACTGCTCGCCACAATCGCAGCGCAGGCTGCCGAAGAGATCTCCCGTGAGGCACGCCGAGTGGATCCGCACCGGTAACGGATCCGGCCAATCCTTCTCATCGCCAATGAGGATGGCCACATGTTCGACGAGACCATTGTCTTCCCGAAACAGCATAAAACGGGCCTCCTCTGCGTCCTTTAGCGGTACCTGAGCCTCGCTGACATGCGTGACGACCACCTCGGTGCCCGGGGTAGCGGTAAGGGTTCGCACGTGCTCGGCCTCCACCCGAAGTGTCGCTCCGGACTCGAGCGCGGCTCGAAGCTCGGGAACACGAATTGGATGCGCACGTACCGTCACGACCGCGGGCAGCAGGCGACCGAAACGCACGAGATCGAGCGCAGCCACCTCCGTCTCGGTGGCGACCCTCGCGTCCAGCCGGGACGGGTTGAATCCTTCCGGGGCACTTGCCAGTCGGAACAACTCCGTCGGCGTCTCGCCATTGAATGCCAGACTCACACCTGTCAATGGCCCATCTCCCGAAGGGACACTCACACCCATGCTCTCGGCACGCCGAGGAGTCACGACGAGCCTCAACGCTCCGGAACCGAGTCTTTTCAGTTCCTCAAGGATCGCAGGGTCGAGACCCTCAACGGGTGCACAAAGCACACAGGCCTCGGGGTCACCCGCTCCAGTCAAGCACACGGGTCGCCCGCGGCGCAGATCGAACAGGCATCTCTCTACCTCGTGCATCCTGGGCTTTGACCTCATGGCAGTCGAGCGTCCCAACGCCTCGGTGCGATAGGACTGATCCGTATCGTCCCCGGCAGGGAGTCGGAGTTCCGCCGGGGTTCGCGTCTCCGACGGGACCAGAAGGATACCACGGCGACGCAGTCCTCGCCCCAATTCAAGGCTGCTCGACACATAGATCAGCGGCGCTGCCAGTAGTAGTCCCGCGAATATCGGAGCCAGCCAGGCGGCGAACAGCGGGCTCGCGACGACCGTGATGCCCATCCAGAGCAGCCCGGTGGCGGTGATCCACGCCGTCGGCCGCCAGACCTCTGCCCAGGAGATGCTTCTGCCCGCACGAGCCTGCGTTCCCCAGTCAACGCCCCGACCAGCTACGATCCCGATAACGAAGTTCGTGTGGTACATCATGAGAACAGGCGCGACCAAGATCGAAAATGCGGTCTCGAGGATCGCACTCGCTACGAGAGCCGGCCCGCCACCGAACTCTGAACGCCGGTGCACCAGCGCATTGAGCAATCCAAGAAGCTTCGGCAGGAACAGCAGAATCGCCGTGAAACCCAGTAGCGGCATCAGCGACGAAGTGAAGCCTGATACAAAGACGCCCGTAATGAGGCCTTGCGCCGGGAAGAGCGGGGCTGCGCTCAACGACGGGACGACCACATATGCCGTACTAGCAACAAGAAGGAGAAGCCAGAATACCGAGGCGAGGTAGCCCATCGCGCCCTGCACAAAGTGGAGTCGGCTAAGCGGGTGAAGACCGGGTTCGCGGAGAAGGCGGAGATGCTGAAGGCTGCCCTGGGCCCAACGGCGGTCTCGCTTTGCAAAGTCCAGTATGTTCGTGGGGATCTCTTCGTAACTGCCCCCAATCGCCGATGCCAGATAGACGTGCCACCCCGCCCGCCTCAGAAGCGCCGCCTCGACGAAGTCGTGACTCAGAATCCTACCGCCCAGCGGTGGCGTGCCCGGCAACACCGGCAATTGGGCGTGACGGACAAACGGTTCCACACGAAGGATGGCGTTGTGGCCCCAGTAGTTGGCGGAACCCCCTTGCCAGAACGCCTGCCCGGTTGCCAGCATCGGGCTATACAGTGCCGCACCGAACTGGACGAATCGACCGAAGAGGGTATCCTGACGCGCAGGAATCGGGACCGTCTGGATTAATCCTGCCTGCGGATTTGCTTGCATCGCGTAAACCAGCGAAACGAGGGTGTCGCCGCTCATCACGCTGTCGGCATCGAGAACAACCATGAAGTCGTAGTCATACCCCCACGTCTCGCAAAAATCGGCGATGTTGCCTGCCTTGCGACCGGTGTTCAAGGGACGCCTTCGGTAGTGCAGCCGCCCGGGCCTGGGAGATCGGGCCCGCAATCGGCTCCATGCCTCCTCCTCGACTCGCGCTAGATGGGCATCCGTGGTGTCACTGAGGAGGTAGACGTCGAAGTGACCCGCCTGACCCGTAGCCTCAAGGGAGCGAACCACGGCGCCGAGCCCCGCGATGAGTCGCTCAGGGTCTTCGTTGTGTGCAGGCATAACCAAGGCTGTCCGACTCACAACAGCGGCTGCGCCTGTATCTCGCAGCCCTGACAGTCCCAGAGACACAGGGTCTCGGCCAGCGAGATTCAGCGCGAAGCCAGTCGTAGCGTTCCAGAAAGAGAGCGATATCCATCCAAACGTGGGCACGAAGAGGCTCAGGATGACGACCTCAAGAGCGGTCAGGCCCTCTGCTCGAACGATATGGAGCATCATCGCGGTTCCGAGGACCGTGGTGCCGACGACTGCTCCGAAGAAGACGCTCCTTCGCAAGCGGAGAAACGGTAAGCGGAAAGGTGACTGGGCAGGTGTCACCGCGTCACCTGCGAGCAGTGATCGCATTAACTAGGTCACTGAAACCCCACGAAACCACGGGGTAGATCCCGCACCAGTACAGGCACCTGCGGAAGGCCGTCAGTGCGAATAACGCGGCCCGGACCAAGCCTGTTGAGGAGGCCTGAGGTGTGGCTTCGAACTGCATATCTGTATCACCTTTGTCTAAGAATTGTAGTTTAAATACGCATAATACCTGCCGCGTGTCCAGCTTTTCTAGATATTGTTGGACAAATCCTTCCTTCCGTGTACTACGAATGGATACCCCACTGCTATATCGGCTAACTGACGGAATCTTGATTGCCGCGGAACCACTGTGGCCGGGACTCTTCGCGGGCCATCTGTTTCGCTCACAGGTCGGGCACCGCATGGGCTTCAAATTATCGATCGCTCCAGCTCTCGTTTTCTAAGCAATCTAATTGGTGGAAATCCTCGGTCCTTGCGGATACCAGACGTAGCTCCAGCTCTCACTCACTCGTGCTTTGTCTCGAACGAGATGGAGTCGCATGTCGGCAGGCTCACTTCCCGCAGGGGAGAGACGAAACGAGACGCGCCACCCGGCATCATCGGGAAGTGGGGCCATGCGTACGTCCGAAATTTCGCCTGCGGAAATCTCAATGACGGCCTCGACCACAGCAGACTCGACTCCCATTGTCCGATCCCCAACCCGGCCACCCAAAGAGAAATCAACAACCACGCGTCGTTGACTGACGGGGGGTGGGGCAGCGGCACCTGGGAGCGCATCCCACCCAATCCGTGTCCGTTGAACTTGGGCCAGCGTCTGATGGTCGAGCCGGTCATCAAAAGTCACGAGTCGGTATTCATAATAACGCTCGTCCCCCGCCCGGAACGGCCGATCAGGCACCCAGGACACTGCGACGTTATCGCTGAACTCCGAGTCGGTCGGGGCCTCGAGCAGCTCTACGCCACCGACACCCCAGTCCCCCCCTACCCGCTCGACCCACTGACTCGGGCGCCTATGGTAGGACGTTTCCAGGTCGAGGTACTGGCCAAAATTGCGAGCGCGCTGAGCCAGCCCGAAGCCTTGTGGCTCTCCGTCGCGCAGAGCCGTGACCCGAACGTCTTGCCGGTTCGCCAACGGCCTCCAGATCCACTCTCCGACCCTGGTAAGCATCATGAGGCCATCGGAATCGTGCACCTCCGGACGGAAATCGTCGTAATTCCAAGCTTCGTTAGGTCCGTAGAGAAACATGCTGCTGAGCGGCGCGACGCCCAGCTTGTTCACATCATGCCGTGCGAACAACCGAGCACTCACATGTAGTACCGTTTCCGGGCCAGGCTCCAGTTCGAACCGATAGGCCCCCGTAACTGATGGGCTATCGAGGAGGGCATAGAAGACGAGGGTCCGGTCGCCCGCGCTCGGCTCAACCAGCCAGAATTCGATGAAGTCTGGGAACTCTTCTCCGGCGTACTCACCGATATCGATCGCGAGTCCTCGCGAGGACAGGCCATGCACGTGCCCCGGTCCGAGGAGTCTGAAATATGACGCCCCCTGAAAGACGACGATCTCGTCGGCCACCTCCGGACGATTCAGCGGGTAGTGAACCCGGAAGCCGGAGTAGCCAAGAGCCGCTCGATCTTCTTGATTCGCCTGAGCGGACCGCCCCTCGAAAGAGAACAGCGTTGGATCGAACGGCATCTCCAGGACCTGTTCCGAGCCGACGACATGGAGTTGAACCGCCTCCGAGAAGAGTCCACCCCTTGGGAGAAGCTGGACTTCGAACGGGGATGCGTCCCTCCACAGGGCAGCCGCCGGCCGATAGCGGATCGACCGATAGTCACTGTAGTCCAGGTTCGCCAGCGAGGCGGGCAACTGCGTGTCACGCCCGGAATACTCTCGTGCGGCCAAAACGCGTGCCTTCGCCCTGACGTGCTGGGCGATCGTCGCGGGGGTCGCGGGCTCCAGCGCGAGGTCCACCACCTGCCCCATCGGGTTGGCCTCCCGCCTGTCCGAAGGTAGTGTGGACTCCTCCTCCGAGACGCCGCACCCGAAGGCAGGCAGCAGGAGCAACGCCAGCAAAGCGAACGAGCGGGATACTTCCGGAGCAGACATGCGACACCAATGGCTACGACAGGGCAGATGAGCGCGGCGAGTGGCGCCCAGATCGCGGGTGCCAACAGCGAACGGCTCTTCGCGAAGATTATGAGGCTGTGTGCGGCCATGACCCTTGTCAACGTGGCGCTCCTCGCTCCGTGGTGGGTTTTGAGTGGAGGCTTCTCCCCTCCGTGGCTCGCACTGGAGGCGGTGGCGATCGTCGCCCTCTTTGCCAGCTTTCCACCCAGGCCTTGGGTCCGATACGTCGCACTGGCGGTTTCGGTGACGATCATGGCGGCCACAATCGTTGGCTTCGGCGAGGCAGCACTCCGGTTGAGCCTGGGCCGTTCCCTGAATCTCTATATTGATATCTGGCTGCTGAGCTCAGTCCGGCATCTTCTCTGGGGCTCGCTAGGGCCCTTGCTCGCGGTGGCGGTCATGGTGCTGGTGTCCCTGGGGCTACTCGTGGTCACAGCGGCCGTAGCCTGGCTGCTGACGTCCCTTCGCATCGACCACCGCGTCCTGTCCGGCCGATTGAGTGCTCTCGGGCTGATCACATTTCTGGCCCTAGGTACCATCGCGGAACGCTCCCCGATGCTTGGGCCCGTTTTGGACGTGCCCACTTTTCGACTCGTGCGGGTGCAGGCGTCCAGCCTAGCGGATATCGCAAATCAGAAGGAATGGTTTGCGGAGGCATTGGCCAAATTCCCGGAGAGCTATGCGAATCAGCCCGGACTCATGTCCGGTCTGGAAGGCCGCGATGTGGTCATCGGCTTCCTTGAGTCGTATGGCGTCGTCGCCCTTTATGACGAGCGATACTCGCCGGTCCTCGGGCCGCGCCTGGACGATCTGGAAGCCCGCGTTGAAGCTGCAGGGCTGCACCTGGCATCTGGAAAACTGGTCGCACCCAGCCAGGGCGGTCAGTCGTGGTTCGCCCACGGTTCCGTCTTGAGTGGGATCTGGCTGGATAATCAGATCCGCTACGATATGATGCTCTCCGGGGGCCGAGAGACGCTGATCGATGACTTTCAGCGTGCCGGATATCGGACGGTAGCGGTGATGCCCGCGATCACCGCAGCCTGGCCAGAAGGCGGTCGATTCGGCTACGACGAGATATTTACCCGCGACCAGATCGACTATGCAGGGCCGGCTTTGAATTGGGTCACGATGCCGGACCAGTTCACATGGTCCTTCCTTGAGAACACCGTCCGAGCCTCGAGTGATCAGCCTTTGTTCGTGGAGCTCGGGCTCATCAGCAGTCATGCGCCCTGGACTCCCATTCTTCCCGTCCTCGACGACTGGGAAGGAATCGGTGATGGATCACGCTTTCAGGAGTTCAGCCAGATCGGAGAACGTCCGGAGGAGCTATGGCGGGACACGGACCGCGTCCGTGAGCACTATGCGCTTTCCGTCGACTACGCAGTTCATACGATGGCCGCGTATGCAGAGCGCTACGTCGACGACCGGACACTCCTGATCGTGCTGGGCGACCACCAACCGGCACCGCTCATCACGGGGGACGGCGCGAGTTGGGAAGTACCCGTTCACGTCATCAGCGGTGACCGCTCTCTCGTAGACCCGTTCCTTGAGTGGGGCTTCGTCGAGGGCGCCTGGCCGGATACAGATCCTGGGCGGGAGACTCTGGGTGTAGACTACTTTCGTGATTGGTTCATCCGTGCCTACAGCGGTTCATGAGCCAGTCGTTGGCAGCGCGTGGGTCTGAGTGGTGCGGTCTCGCCCGCTCCTTCTTCGTGTACTGGCGGCCCGGTCGCCAACCCGGGCTGCGGCGTCTGTATCGTCAATTCGTGAGCAAGGGCGACGTCGTCTTTGATGTGGGAGCACATCTGGGCGACCGATCCGTGGCGTTCGCATCGCTCGGTGCCACCGTGATCGCTCTGGAGCCCCAACCTCAGGTTGCTCGATGGTTAAAGCACCTCGTCCGTCGAAACGAATGTATCCTAGTGAGAACAGAAGCAGTGGGAGCATCGGCCGGGACGGCACGACTCGCGATCAGCCGTAGGGCGCCAACCGTCTCATCGCTGTCTGCGCCGTGGCGCGACGCCATGAGGGAATCTCACCCTGGCTTCAGTGGCGTCCGGTGGGAGGATTCGGTTGACGTCCCTGTCGTGACCCTTGATGACCTCATCGAGACGTACGGTCTCCCTAGCTTCTGTAAGATCGACGTAGAGGGCTTCGAGGCCGAGGTTCTCACCGGCTTGAGTCTCGCGCTGCCAGCTCTCTCCGTTGAGTTCGTCGCGGGGCAACTCCCTGTAGCAGAGGCCTGCGTTCGTCGCGTTTGCGAGCTTGGGAGCTATCGTTTCAATGTGATCCTCGGTGAGGGACGCCATTTCTCATTCGACCCATGGGAGAACGAGGAGACGATCATCGCATGGTTGAGAGATGGCGCCGATGGCGCGTCGTCCGGCGACCTTTACGCACAGTTGCAGTTGGACCACCGAGAACCACTAGATGACTGATCGAAACGTGCGCTATTGGCACACCATGACCGCGAGCGAAGCGGCAGAGATTCACGAGCAAGATCCGGTCGTAGTCCTGCCACTGGCTGCGATCGAGCAGCACGGACCCCACCTTCCGCTGTCCACAGATCTGGACATCGGGCTCGGCTTGATCGCACGCGCGTTCGAACACCTGCCTGCCGACGAGCACGCCTTTGTCCTTCCACCTCTCGCGGTCGGGACGAGCCATGAGCATACGTCTTTCCCGGGTACGCTGAGTCTTCCGCCGGATCAGCTCGTCGACTTCATTCGCAGCCTCGGTGAGAGCCTCGCAGGAGCCGGTGTTAGGAGGCTGGTGCTGGCGAACAGCCATGGCGGCAATCGATTCGCGATGGACGCGGCAGGCCTAGCTCTCAGGGGCGAGCATGGGATGCTCGTGGTCAAGGCGAGCTATTTCCGATTCGCACGACCGGACGGCACCGACCTTCCGGACACAGAGTGGCGACACGGCCTGCACGGGGGGGCCGTCGAGACTGCGATGATGCTCGACCTACGGCCCGACCTTGTTCGGACCGCCCAGATCGCGCGATTCCCGTCTCTAGGAGAGGAACTCGAAGGCACCCTCAAGCGTCTCAGACCAGAAGGCGAGGCATCGTTCTCCTGGTTGGCGGGCGACCTCAATCGGCACGGAGTGACAGGCGATGCTACGCTCGGATCCGCCGCGCTTGGGGAGCGGCTGGTAGCACACTACGGGAAAGCCCTCGCGGAAGTCATTCTCGACACCAAGACTTTTCCCATGGACAGGTTTGGTGAGGCAGACGGCCCCTCGTGAGCGAGGCCTTCGACGAGGCAGCGGCCTGGGCCTACGTGCTGGAGGCGAGGAGACGCGCGCCAGATGAAGTTGAGCATCCGACTGCCTCGGAAGGCGGGACAGACGAGGCTCTGGACATACTGGAGATCTACCTTCCCCTGCTGACACAACCCGATCTGGTCCTGGGCCAACTCGGTCAAAGCCTGGATGGCAGAATCGCAACGGAAAGCGGAGCGTCGCACTTCGTAACAGGCCCCCAGGATCTCAAGCGCCTCCATCGGCTCCGGGCACTGGTCGACGCCGTTGTGGTGGGAGCCAACACGGTGGACGAGGATAACCCTCAGTTGACCGTCAGGCGCGTCGAAGGAGACAATCCGGTGCGTGTCGTGTTGGATCCGAACCGTCGCCTCAACCCGAGCAGGGGCGTCTTCAACGACAACGGTGCCCGTACGATCGTGGTGCACCAAGGCCTGACACACACGGTGACGGATGACGAAATCGTCGTGCCCGCAGGAGTCGACGCCGGGCTGGATCTCACGGTGTTACTCGCAGCGCTTCGCGCTCAGGGGCTTCGGCGACTCCTCGTCGAGGGCGGCGGCGTGACGGTGTCACGCTTCCTGGCGGCCGGCTTGCTCGACCGCTTGCACATCACCGTCGCCCCTATGTTGATCGGCTCCGGACGACCATCACTCACCCTCAGTCCGATCGCGAACCTGGACAAGGCTCTTCGCCCGGCGTTCCGGCATTTCCGGCTTGGGTCGGACGTCCTGTTCGACCTCGACCTTCGAACAGAGCCTGAATAAGAACGGCCGCACCGGGTAGGCTCGAGAGCAGCACAAGCAGTCCGTACGCGACCGAGATCGACACTCCGTCCTCCGGGCTCAACCCTGAGGCTCCCCAAAGTGCAGCCGCCGCACCCTCTCGGAGTCCCCAGCCCGCGACAGAGATCGGCACAAGCATCGTCATCAGCACGGGGGGGACGAGGGGCAGGAAACGAAGGAGCTCCGTCTCTACCCCGACCGCACGAGCAGCGACCAGATAAAGACCCACGTACGAGGCTACCGTGAGCAGAGCGGTTCCGACCTGAATCGGTAGCGCCTCCGGCGCGAGGACAGCCCTGTGCGTGTCCGCCCAGATGCGGCCCACGAACGGCCTCGGCTCGGCCCTTCTGATCATTGTGACGACAACCACAGCGGCTATACCGACCGTCCCCAGGACGGCCATCACTCTACCCAGCGCAGGCCCGAGCGGCAGCATCAGCACCGCCCCGGCCGCAAAAATCGTCATGATCACCTGCCCAGACATCCGCTCCAACACAACGGCCCGTACGGAAGGCCCGGTGGGTGCTTCGGTGCGAGCGTGTCGCCAGGCTCGAGATACATCTCCAGTAACCCCTCCCGGGAGGAGCTGGTTGAGAAAGATGCCGAGATAGTACTCCCGTACGGCGATACCCATCGGCAGGTCGATGTCCAGCCTTGCCGCCGTGAACCGCCACCGCCATCCGAGCATGACCACCTGGAGGACGGAGAGGCCCAGTCCAAGGGCCACCCACCCAAGGCTGAATCCTGAAAGGCGTTCGACGACCGCATCAAGGTCGAGCGTTCGTGCCACCACCGCGAGCACACTCGCGCTTACACCGAACCGAGCTAGCAGCCAGGGCCACTTTGGTTGAGAGGGAGAGCTCAACGTCGACCTGTAGGCGCCCCCGCCGGCAACACCAGCACGTCGACATGTCCGACCGTAAGCTGAAGCGTGGGACTCTGAAGATCCGCGGCTCGCAGCTCGCTCCAGGCACGAATCGCGTCGCTCTGGTCAGGTCGCTCATCGAGCGCGGCGTCGCGCCAGCCTTCGAGCAGCGCCCGTGCGAGAACCTTGTCACCGTGGGTGAGACGCCACGGCGAGGCAGACGTGAAGGTCTTGTACCCACGACGACAAAACGCCTCCAAGGTGTAGGTACCTGCGGTGGGGCCCAGCGCTCGACCCATGCCCTTGTCTCGCCGTTGGTGTGTGTTGATGGCAGTGAGAATCTGTTCATCGAAAGCGTCGACGTCCGGGCCCCAGGTGACCCTCCCGTCGTAGGTGAGCGCGAAAAGAGCCGCACATCTGGCTGAGGCACAGGCCTCGGCCAACGCGTCGACACTCTCTTCCGATGCCAGGTCTAGCAGCGCTGATGCAGTTACCAGATCGGCGCTCTGCACCTCGGTGATCCCCTCGTTCATGAGGTCACCTGCCACGGCGGTAACACGGACGCCACCGGAGGCTTTGGCCGGTTCAGCCATCGCCCGCTCAAGCAATGCCTGATCGTGGTCCAGCAGAGTCCAATCCTGTGGACCCGGCAGCCGACCGGACAGATATCGAAAATTCGACCCGGTCCCGCTCCCCAGATCCAGAACCTTCGTCGCCCCTCGCGCGGCCCACCAGAGGGAGAGTCGTTCGGCAAGGTCACTCGGTCGGGACCGATGGTCGACAGGCTCACGAAGCGTCAACCATCCCGCGTCAAAAGTCTCCACGCTCATCGCGTAAGCCCATCCACGGCCAAGGCGAATGCAGTTGCGGAATCTTCCCAGGACGGGAGAGTCGCTGCGTGGCTTCGGGCCGCAGCCGCCATGCTCTCGCGGCGAGTGGACAGACCACCGAGCAGAGAGCGCAGGGCTGCTGCGAACGCAGGCGCATCACCCGGACTGACTAGGATTCCTGCCTCGGCAGGCACGGTGAACGGAATGGCTCCGCCGGTCGTGCTCACGACAGGCAGGCCGCGTGCCAAGGCCTCGGTGAATGCCATTCCGTAGCCTTCATAACGGGAGGGCAGGACAAACATCGAGCTCGTATCGTAGAGTCTGCTGAGTACCTCTTCATCGACCTCGCCCAAGAAACAGATCCGATTGGCCAGACCCGCTGCCGTGACCTGATCCCGCACCGCACGTGTGTGCTCCAGGTCACGGTCCAGGCTACCCGCACACACACAGGTCCAGTCCAAGTCGCGCACGAAATCAAGCGCGGCAACGAGGGTGTCATGTCCCTTCCTTTGCGTCAGCGTTCCGACGCAGATCAGTTGAGGCGGAGCACCCTCGCCGGGACCGGTGGCCCACGCGGCAGGCGCCGTCCCAGGAGGCACAGCTCGGATTCGACGTTCAGGCACACCGTATCCCGCGAGTCGATGGGCCGTAAATGGGCTCGTGACAACGACCCCCGCACAGTGTTTCAGTGCCTCTCGCTCCGAGTCCCTGAACTTCTCTTCGTCGCTCGGCGAGAGGCCCGTTTCGTCCGCCAACGGATGGTGGACAAGCGACACGATTCTCAGGCGCTCACCGTGGTCGCGAATCGGGTCCGGCAAGCCGCCCATCGCGAGTCCATCGATCACCACCCGGGAGCCGTCCGGCAAAGCCGCAAGCGATTTCTCCATCGACACCCGTGCCCGAGCATCGGCGCGGGGGAACGCGCCCTCCAGGCTGATGACGTCGACGGTCCAACCGAGCCGCCGAAGACCCTCGACCATGTGGGCGTCATACAGATATCCCCCCGTCCGCTGATCGAGTGGGCCGGGAACAATCAAGTGCAGGCGAGGGCTCACAGAGCCCCTTCGTAACTTCCCCACGCCACGTGTGACTCATTAAGCTTCACACAGATCGACGTGACCCCCGTTGCACCCTCGCCAAGATCCCCGGCCCTCGCCGAGGCGGCGAGTCGTTCGAAGATCACTCGGGCCAGAAACTCTGTCGTGGTGTTCTTCCCTGCGAAATCCGGGTCATCGTCGAGATTACGGTAGTTCAACGCGCCCAGAACCTCCCGCAATTTGTCACCGGCGAGTGCGATGTCCACCACCAGACCGTCCGCGTCCAATTCAGCGCGCCGAAAGGTCGCATCAACGACATAGGTCGCACCGTGCAACTTCTGAGCCGGACCGAATGCCTCTCCAGTGAAGCTGTGGGCAATCATGAAATGTTCTCGGACGTTCAGGCTATACATTTTCAGGCTCTCTACGGTTGAGACGGGTATCGAATGAGATGGCACAACGCCCCGCCAGTGGCACGGCTCAGCCTGTCCATCACCTCAGGAAGGTCCTCGAAGTCGTTTTCGTCGGGAATGAGCGCGTCGAGGCGCGCATCCTCGAGCAACGACAACGCAACGGACATCCGCCGGGCGTGACTCCATCGTGGGGTCCGGTGTGAAGGGATCGCCCCGACCTGACTGCTTTTTAGTGTCAGTCGGCGAGAGTGGAACGCCTCACCGAGCGGCAAAGATACGGCCTTAGTCCCGTACCAACTGACTTCGAGAATCATTGCCTCTTTTCCCGCCGCCGTGAGGGCGGTGCGTAGGCCCGCCGGCTGGCCGCTGGCATGGAAGACCAAGTCCGCGTCGTCCGCCTCAGAGACCTGGTCTGCGAACGGTACGCCTAAGGTCGCCGCGACGGCAGCCCTGGTCGGATCGACGTCGACCAGGAGCACCTCGGCACCGGGGAGCGAATTGCACAGCCACGCCACCAACAGCCCAACGACCCCGGCTCCGATGACGACGATCCGATCTCCGGGCCCCGCCTGAGAGTCCCAAACCGCATTAAGTGCCGTCTCGACGTTCGCGGCCAGCACGGCCCGGGAAGGCGGAATCGCACTTGGTAAAGGCGTTACCGACTCGGCGGGCACGCAGTAGAGGTCCTGATGCGGATAGAGACAGAATACTGTCTGTCCCACAAGCGACGCAGGTCCCTCGAGGACTTCTCCAACGCTGGAGTAGCCATATTTGAGAGGGCCTGAGAAGTCGCCCTCCTGGAAGGGTGCACGCATCACTTCATGCTGCGAGTCCGGCACCTCACCCCGATAGACGAGTGTCTCCGTGCCGCGGCTGATCCCGGAGTAGAGCGTGCGGACCAAGACCTCTCCCTCTTGCCTGAGAGGGAGGTTCGCCGCCACGATCTCGCCGTGCCTGGGTGACTGAACCCAAAACTGTCGGGCTCGCTCGGTATTCAATTCACTCTACTCCAGGGTTTCAGGTCAGCTATGACGTCAGCTAGGTCCGGTCCCGCCTCGATACAATCCAGATCGCGTCTTGGCGCTGCGCGCGATCTGGCGTTCGGAGTGCCGGTGGTGCTGGGAATGACTGCGGCAACGTGGTGGCTCCTCGGGTTGGCGGCCAGTTTCGTATGGGTCGCCGGAGGCCTGTACCTCAGCATGTCCCTCTTGATCCTTTCACAGGTCCGAGAGGAACTGCCGGGCCCCGGCTTGGGACCAGCGAACCGGGTAACCGTCGGCCGAGCGGTCCTCGCAATTCCGGTGCTCGCACTTTCATTGTTCCCTGGCCCACTCACCCCGATTGGCGCCTGGTGGGTCATCGTTGTGTCCACTGTAGTCCTGATTCTCGATGGAGTGGACGGCCGGGTCGCCCGGCGCACGGGCAGTGAATCTGCTTTCGGGGCACGGTTCGACATGGAGTTGGACGCCGCGCTTATCATGGCCCTCTCCCTACTCGTATGGAGCAGCGGCCGTGCGGGAGCATGGGTGCTGCTGATTGGACTGATCCGCTACCTCTTCGTCATGGCGAGTTGGGTGGTGCCGTCCCTGTCTCGTGAGATGCCGAAGAGTCGTCGAAGACAGACGGTGTGTGTCGTGCAGGGCATCGCGCTACTGGTCGCTCTCGGTCCGCTCATTCCAGTGCCGATCGCCCTGCTTGTAGTCGCGGTCAGTCTAGGGTTGCTGCTCTACTCATTCGCTGTCGACGTCCGGTGGCTCCTGACCAACTAGCCGTCGGATTACACAGACTATCATCGGTTCGTCCCCCATGGGGGTATATTACGATTAAATCGTGCGGCTCCGTTCGGGAGGGCGCGACTCAATCGCTAAGGAGGAACAATGGCGCGACGCACCAACTACGGTTTCGAGAAGAAGCAGCGCGAGCTCAAGAAACAGCAAAAGAAGAAGGAAAAAGCCGAACGACGGGCAGCTGAAGAGGCCGCCAATTCGGCCCCCGAGGGCGGCGAAGGAACTGAGACTACGGACGACACACCGTCCGAGTCGGAACCATCTGATAACGGCTAAGCTGGGACCCGACCTCGACCCAGAGCTGGGTGCGCGCATCGATGCGCTGTGCGAGGAGGGTCGTGAATTCTGGCACCGGTTTGACCTGGAGGTTCGTCAGGATGATTTCCATCCGTTCGTGGCCGCGGACTACGACGCGGTGCTGGCAGCACTCATGCCACTCCGGAAGCCAGGTCAGCGGTTCCTGGAATGGGGCTCGGCCGCGGGTATCATCACGATCATGGCCGACTTGCTCGGTTTCGACGCTTGTGGAATCGAACTCGATTCAACTCTCGTCGATGTAGGGCGAGAACTTGCCGTACGATTTGACTCGAACGCGCGGTTCGCTGCCGGGAGCTTCATTCCGATGGGATGGAAGTGGGGGCGCTCCGACGGCGATGGTCGCCACGGGACGATCGGCGGAGGCCCCTCCGGCTACCTGGATCTCCGGCGGTCACTGGACGAATTCGACGTCGTATACGGATTTCCCTGGATGGGTGAGGAGCAGATGCTGCTCGACCTCATGAACTCCCACGGGCGCCGTGACGCGCACCTAGTGCTCCATACTGCCCAGGACGGAACCAAGACGTACCAGGGTGGAAAGGTCGTGTAGGAAGCGGCTGAGACAGCCGCAGTCCGGTCTCATTCTGGAGGCCGGACCCGGATGACATGATTCAAGAGTCTAGGGCTATTGCCCGGGCGCGATGCCGATCCAGTTAGTCGCCAGTACCCCGTCGATCTCCAAGGATCTGCTGCGCAGCGAGTTTGCCGGGCCCACCCGTGACGCACCCACCCGGATGGGTACCGGACCCGCACTGGTAGTAACCCTCAATGGGTGTCCGATACTGATTCCAACCGGGTGCAGGTCGATTGAGAAAGAGTTGGGACTCAAATAGCTCCCCTGCGAATATATTGCCTTCCGAAAGCCCGATGAGTTTCTCGATGTCGAGCGGCGTCACGATTTCACGATGCAGAATCAGCTTGCCGAACCCAGGAAAGAACTCTTCGACCGTGGCCTGCACGGTATCACCGAGGTTCTCCCGTTCCGACTCCCAGTCGCTATTCGCGAGATGGTACGGCGCGTACATGACGAAGCACGACATGATGTGCTTTCCGGCGGGGGTCATGTCCGGGTCGATGGTCGACTGCACACAGCAGTCCAGGAACGGCCGCCTACTGAAGCGGCCTGCCTCGCAATCCGCGAACGCTTCCTCGAGGTAGTCGATGGAGGGGCCGAGGTTGGTGAAACCCATGAAGATGTCTTCCCGACCTTCGAGTCCCGGAAAGGAGGGCACATCCGAGAGCGCGAAGTTCACCTTCGCCGCGGTTCCCTGAAACTTGTAGTCAGCGATATAGCCAGCGAGATCCTCCGGAAGATCGTTCGGGTCCATCAACCGCGTGAACGTCTGGCGTGGGTCGAGTGCGCTCACGACAATGTCGGCATCGACGACGGAGCCGTCCTCCAATTCGACACCCGTCGCGAGCCCATCGTGATACAGGACACGCTGCGCTCCGGCGTTCGTACGGACGGTGCCGCCAAGCGCTTCCACAGCTCTTGAGAGCACCTGAGTGAAACCGCCGTTTCCACCCTTGTGGAAGCCCCATTGTCCAGGGACGCCGTCATAATCGCCCATCTTGTGAAACAACCAAACGAGGCCGGACGCCTTGCTCCGCGGACCGCACCTGCTCCCGATGATCCCGCTCGACGCGTAGAGCGACTTCACCAGATCGCTTTCAAAGTACTCGTCGAGAATCTCGGCCGCGCTGCAGGCAAGGAACTTCTCCAGCAGTTCTCGCACCTCAGGGTCAAGACTCCCCATGTAGTCTTGGAGCTCTTCGAGCGCGGCGACCTCAGCCGGATCTGCGCTAAGCGCATTCGGCGGGATCCGGTCCATCCATGGCTTAAGCGCGCGCACTAGGCGACTGATCAGGTGGTCCAGATCGCGGGCCGCTTCCGCGTCTTCGATAGAGTGACGGGCGATCTCGTGGTAGTTCGCGTCGTCGTCGGCACCGAGAAAGATGTAGTCGCCATCGAGGTCAGGCTGAAACGTGTTCACCATCGGCAACACCATCAGTCCGTGCTTCACGAGGTCAAGATCCTGGACGATATCCGGTCGCAACAGGCTGATCGCGTACGAGAAAGTCGTGAACTTGAAGCCAGGAACCAGTTCCTCTGTGATCGCTGCCCCACCCACGAGGTGCCGGCGCTCCAGAAGCAACGTCTTCAGTCCAGCCTTGGCGAGATAGCCGGCATTAACCAGCCCGTTGTGTCCCGCACCCACAACGATCGCGTCGTACTTCTCGGCCGCGGGCATCAGGTCGACTCCCCCGCCATCGGCTCGGACATCAGAGCAGTCTTTCGAGGCGGATTGAAGAATGGCATGCGCTCAACCCGTGCGAGCACATTTTCGGGACGGCGGATGACCGTGACCTCCAGATCTACTTCCGAGCCAGGCTTCGCTAAATCGAGGGGCAACTTGGCAATCGCGAGAGGCGTTCGGAGCAGAGACGAAGAGAAGAAACTGCTCGCATAACCGGCATAATCCCATTCTTTCTCGCCGCGTCGGTATATGCTCATCGTGGATTCCGCATAAATCTCGTGCCGTGGCGGCACGACTCCGGCGGTGTTGTACACCCGCTCATAGTCATTCCAGTCGACTGCCAAGCCCACGGTCGTCCACCGACTGGTTCGCTGCTCAATCTCGGCTTCGATCGCAGCCCTTCCAATGAAGTCACGACCGTCTTCGCCGAGCTTCCGGAACATCCAATTCCACCCGAGCTCCTTCGGCGTCTCGCGCTGAGCGTCCACCCAGGCAAACCGCGAGGTGTGGAAATCAGCGCCCATGAGCAGCAGCCCTGCCTCCACACGAGCCATCTTGAGGGCGGTCGTCCCGATCGGCGTGAGGTTGTGGCCCCTCCCGGCCGCCACGAGTGCGTCCCAGACCGTGAGGGCGTCACCTGCGCGGATCCATAACTCGTAACCTAGGTCCCCCGTGTATCCGGTCCGAGAGATCGTCACCGGACATCCCGCCACATCCGCCGACGTCACAGCGAAGTATTTCAACGGGGTCACGGCGTCGGTCAGTTGTGAGAGCACCTGGTGCGCGTGAGGACCCTGTAGCGCGAGAATCCCGTAATCGTGGGTGATATCGTCGATCTGGACGTCTGTGCATGCGAGGTCGCGCGCGACAGTCCTGAAGTAGCGTAACGTCGGTTCCGCAGCTGTCAGCAAGTACTCGCCCGGGGCCACCTGCATGACCACGCCGTCCTGAAGCACGAATCCACGTGAGTCACACCAACAGGTGTATTGGGCACGTCCCTCGCCACAGCCGGCAATGTCGCGTGCCATGGCTCGCTCGAGGACCTTCTTCGCATCCGATCCCGCGAAGCGGTACTTGAAGAGTGGCGACGTATCGAGCAGCGAGACCGAGTTTCGAATCGCGTAGTACTCCGCATTCAGTGAGTACTGGTACTGCGGCGCGATTCGGTAACCCGACCAGTGCTTCCAAAGGCCGGTCTGGTTCAGGGACTCAACACGAGGTTGAAACGGGGTTGTGCGGGGCATGTCGGGCTCGTGGATGCCGTGCGATCGCGCGTGACCGGGCCAACATGCACGGAAAGCGGGATCGCCTCAACCTGTGGGATACAGGGGGGCCGGGCAGAGACGGCGGCGTGAGGAAGTAGTCGCCGTCGAATCCGATGGCCAAGGAGTCAAGGGTAACCTGGAAGGGCACGACAGACGCCCCGTCACCGGAACGCAGTTCCGCCAAGGAAGACGTCCGCAGCCAGCTCGGAACGTTGCCGGCCAGGACCTCCGCGCTCGTCACGCGGGAGCGTGCTACCGGATCCTCCCCCCAGACGGCGCTCAGACAGAGCGAAAACCTGGGCCTTCCGCCGAAGGAGTGAACGCACAGCAGCATGTCAGTCAGAAGCCCGCAATCGACCTCAGGCGCATCGGCGCCTTCACCTCAATTGAAGAGCGACTTCGCCAGCATCCCGTGCACGCCCTTCGTCTGATCCACCACCTGAGTCACCCGAAGATCCAGCGCTACCGAGCAAAGGACGTACGCATCCTCTCGGGACATCCCCTTTTCCTCGACGAGCCAGGAGACCATTTCGCGTGTGGCCAGTTCAGCTGCTACGTCGAGGTCGGGGTCGAGGCCCATGGAGATGTAGTGTGTCGCTGTCTCAGCACGCGGCCACGTCAGCGAAAGGTCCTTTCGCAGGGTTATCTCGATCGTTCCGTAGAGCGAGGTCTCGATGGCGGTCCCGCTCACCTCGCCATCGCCCTGAGCTGCGTGACCATCACCGATCGACAGGAGTCCACCCTCGACATGCACGGGGAGGTAAAGCGTCGAGCCCTCGACGAGCTCCTTGTTGTCGAGATTCCCGGCGTGCCGTCCAGGTGCGGTGCTGTTGAGCCGCCCCACGCTGGCAGGAGGTGCCACTCCGATCGATCCGAAGAAAGGCCGGGTCGGGATCGTCACGCCGCTGACCCCGGTCATCGTCGCGGTGCCCGCAATCGTGTCGATCTCGAAGGCCCGGACCCCCGTCTCGGTGAAATCAGTAATAGCACCTCCCCCGGGCCGCCACGCGCTCACGCCGTACGAAGCAAGGAAGCCGATAGCGACCAATCGTACTTCAAGGACGTCACCGGGCTCGGCCCCTTCGACGAAGATCGGACCGTTCAGCGGATGTGACCCTACCCTCTCGGTCTCTTCGGCCTCGACCGCGAGCATCTCGGCCGAAAACCGCTCCTCGGCAATCCCGGCATCTCTCAACCGTCCGAGACCGCGAGCCAGAAGGTTGTCGAACGACACCCGATCTCCCGACCGGATCCGAAGCACCGGCTCCAGAGTGGAGTCGTAGTAACCCCAGTGGATCTTCGAAGCCTCGAGGGGGAGACTGTGGCTCTCCTGCCCCAGGACGGTCGTCGCCGGCATCAGCAACAGAAACGCCGAGCTCGCGAGTACACTTCTTGTCCGCATCGTCATCCTACTCCTCGGGTTCGGAATCCCAGATCTCACGGAGATATTCGAAGGTATAGATCCCCGTCGAGTGACCATCACTCCAGACGCATTGAATCGCGTAGCGGCCAACGTAGTGAATCGCCGTGGGATATACGTGGTCGTCCACCATCCGAGGCGTCAATGTGCGCACCCCGGTCATTTCGTTGACGCAGCCAGCACACGGACATAGAAGCCTGAGGTACCGTGGCACGTATTCGGAAACCACACCGTCCTTCCACTCGATGCGGAGCTTGGACTCGTCGGCACTTGGGCCGATCTCGGCAGGTTCGAAACGGAGGTCACGGGCCATCAGGACGCCTCCGTCACTGCACAACGCGCTGTGAACACTTCGGCCAGAGCTCGAAACGCGTTTCCACGATGGCTACGACTGTCCTTCTCGGCCGGAGACATCTCTGCGAACGTCTTACCCATTTCCGGGTCGAGCACATAGGGATCGTATCCGAAGCCACCTGAACCGCGAGGCTTCTCGACGATGACACCGGGGGCTTCGCCGCGGATCACAAGCGGAGCACGTTCGTGTTCCAGGAGCACGGCCACGCATACGTAGCGGGCCGTCCGCTGGGACAATGGAACTCCCTGCAGGCTCGCCATGAGATGTCGATTGTTGGCTTCGTCGAGCGGCACCCCATCCAGCGATGATGCATCCTCGCCACCGTCCTCAGCGAATCTCTTCGTGCGAACCCCGGGGCGTCCATCGAGTGCATCAACCTCGATACCTGAATCGTCCGCTACGGTGGAGAGCCCGGACCGCATAGCGAAGTGCCGAGCCTTCGACAGCGCGTTCTCCTCGAACGTGGCAAATGGCTCCAATTCATCTTCCTCTGGTTCGTAGTCGAGCCCAACATCTTTCAGGTTAACGACTTCGAGGTCCGGCACGGACGACAAAATACGGCGAATTTCAGGCATCTTTCCCGAGCTTCGAGTCGCGACCAGCAGCTTCATCACGCGTTCGTAGCCGTCATTCGCCGCGCAATGCGGTGGCCTGGACTGCCAGCAGTGTCTCGATGCCGGCCATGCCCAGGTCGATCATTCGGTCTAGGTCACCCCTCGGGAAGGGATCACCTTCGGCGGTGCCTTGCACCTCGACCAGTCCGCCTCCTTCCGTCGCCACGATGTTCATGTCCACCTGAGCAGACGAATCCTCTGGGTAATCGAGATCGAGGCAGGCCTGTCCGTCCACGATACCGACGCTGACAGCGGCCACTCGCTCTCTCATCGGGCTCCGCTCCACCATGCCCTCGTTCAGCATCCACCGCGTGGCGAGCGCGAGGGAGACGCATGCACCGGTGATCGATGCGGTCCGTGTCCCTCCATCGGCTTGGAGGACATCGCAGTCGACCGTGACCGTGTACTGCCCCATGGCAGGCATGTCGGTTACGGACCGCAACGATCGGCCGATCAATCGCTGAATTTCCTGTGTCCTCCCTTTGGGGCCATTTCGTTCACGCCCCGAACGCGTATGCGTAGCTCGGGGCAGCATCGCGTACTCTGCGGTAACCCAACCTGCCCCGCTCCGCTCCCGCCACCGGGGCACACCTTCCACAACGCTGGCCGTGCATAGAACACGCGTATTGCCGGTGGCTATGATGCATGAGCCCTCGGCATAGGGAGACACCCCAGTCTCGATCGTGATGGGCCGTCCCTGGTCGGCACGGCGGCCGTCGTGTCGCTCACTCATTAGCTCTCTCGAATTCGGCGTATCAGGTCAGTCGTGGAGAATCCGTCCACGAACGGAATCAGTGTCACGGTCCCGCCAGAGGCCTCGACGGGCTCCCGGCCGACCACTTGCTCCAGGTCATAGTCCCCACCCTTCACGAGCACGTCGGGCAGCGTCGCCTCGATGAGCGCCACAGGCGTGTCCTCGTCGAAAAGACAGACCGCGTCCACACATTCGAGCGCCGCGAGGACGAGCGCGCGATTCTCTTCTGAGTTGAGTGGGCGACCGACCCCCTTATCTAGCCGTCGTGCCGAAGCGTCCGTGTTCAATCCCACGATCAGAGCGTCACCGAGTGCGCGGGAAGACTCCAGGTACGCGACGTGTCCACGATGCAAGATGTCGAAGACCCCATTTGTAAAGACCAACCTCGAGTTCCGAGGCCTGCCATAGAGACGGACCGCTTCGGCTCTGCTCAGCGCCTTGCTCGCGGCCGACGGCACGATCAATTCGATACTGGCGCGACCACGAGGCCGTACCCGCGGGAATTGAGCTCTCGCGCCGCCTGGAGTCCGAGCCCCTCGGGTTCGTCGAGCGGCCCGGTGAGGTCAGATCTCACGAGGCGCGTGCCGTCGGCGCTGGCGGCGGCCGCCCACAGGCGGATCCAGCGGCCCGACGGCTGCGCAAGGCAGCCGATCGTCGCATCCGTTGGAGTTTCGAGGGCGTCAAGCAGAGCAAGTTCAGTCCGTATCGCCGTCCGCGTCGGGAGGTGATCCAGTGCAGTAGCCTCCGCAATCGGGTGTCGCGCGACGAGCGCCACCGCGCCCTGTCCGGGCGCCGGGAGCCACGACTTCGGCTCCAGGGCCTCGACCGTCGACTCTACCAGACCGGCCATCCGAGCTTCGATCGCACTAATGACCAACGCGTCTGGACAGTCCTCCATCGAGCCGGCGAGGACTGTATCCATCTCCCCTCGCGTCAGAGTGACTCCGGTAACGTCAGGACGATGAGCGGCGAGGAAGGCCCTACGCCTCTCTCCCATCACTCCAACCCTGACCCCCGCGGAAAGGGACATCAGCGGGGTGGGGTCTCCGGCCACTGTTACCAGCACGTCTCGGACTTCTTCTCTGGGCAATACAGCCACGGTCGTGAGTCCATCGGCGGCACTGCCGCGAAGCGCGTGTATGCCCACGAGTGCCAGATCGATCGACGACTCTCGGAGCGCGGTGAGGAGATCCCGCGTCGCCCCGTCCGAGTTCATGTCCTCCACCCCGACGACGTCGACGTCCACACCGGCACTCACAAGCAACTCGAGCACTTGGGGTGCGCGGGCGGCTACATCGAAATGGGTCGCGAGTCGAGCAGTCACCGGGTCACCTGTGAAAATCGCTGGGTCGCCCTACAGGAGCCGACCCGATGGGATCATTCGTCAGAGGTAGAACAGGAGATAGGCCGCAAGCAGGAGTGCGACCCACATCACCATGCTACCGGACGGCCACGACCGGGCCAATGGCCCCATCTCTCCGTGAGCCCGAGCGAGCGCTCCCAGCGCCGACCGCACCACTTCCATAACGGAGGCACGCACATAGGCATCAACGCTCAGAACCGCGCCTCCGACCGTTCGCACGATCCACGGACCGAGCTTGCGATACAGCACCTCTGCGTCAACGTGGACGGCCCTCAATTCACTCGGATAGATCCGACTCTTCACCAAGGTGATGAAGCCGAGGGCACCGAAGCAGAGCAGCTGAAGCTGGGTGAGCACGTGGCGCGTGTCATACGGATGGTAGTCCATCTCGAATGGAAGCAGCGTGTAGAACTGGCCGGGGAACACCCCGATCAATACGCAAAGCACCGCACCGATAGACATCGCGAACAGCATGTTCCGCGGCGGCTCCTTGGTGCGGATCCCCGAGTCGTGCGCAAAGAACGCGAAGAAGGGAATCTTGATACCCGCATGCTCAAGTACGCCGGCCGACGCGAACAGCATGAAGAGCCACACGAGGTAGTGATGCTCTTCGAGCGCCGCGACCATGATCATCGACTTGGTCACAAAAGCGCTGAATAGCGGGAAGGCGGAAATCGCCATCGCGCCGACAATGCACAACGTCGCCGTGATCGGCATCGTCTTGTAAAGCCCGCCGAGATCGGTGCCCTTCGAGCGACCCGTCATCGTAAGGACAGCGCCCATCGACATGAAGAGCAGCCCCTTGAAGATGACGTCGGCGAACGCGTGGGCGACCGCTCCGTTCACGGCGAGGCCCGTCCCGATCCCGATACCAGCCACCATGAATCCGATCTGGTTGATCATCGAGTAGCCCAGTACTCGGCGTAGATCGTTCTCGAGGACGGCAAAGAAAATCGGGAAGAACGTCATGGCCGTCCCGACGTAAATCAGCACATCCGCACCTGCGAATCCTCGAGCGATCGCATAGACCGCAACCTTCGTCGTGAAGGCGCTGAGGAATACGGTCCCCGTCGGCGTGCTCTGCGGGTACGCCTCCGTGATCCAATTATGGGCCAGCGGGAAGCCTGCCTTGATACCGAAGGACAGCAGGAGTAGCCAGCCCGCGGCTCCCGTCCCGTCGAGGCCGATGTGGTCAAAGGCGATCGACCCGGTCTGGTGCGCCAGCATGAGCGCTCCTGACAGCAGCATCACGCCCGACACCACGTGGATGATCAGGTACCGGAAGCCGGTCTCGTACGACCGTTTGTCATCTCGGGCCCAGATCAGGAAGGCCGACGTGATGGCCAACAGCTCCCAGAACACGAACAGGGTGATGAAGTCCCCTGCGAAGACGGCTCCCAGAGCACTACCTGCGTAGAGCATGGCAGCGACGTGCTGCAGTCCCGCCGTCTTGTTTCCAACGATGTCATGCTCCCCGACATCCGACGCCACGGAACCATCGGGCGTCCCGTCCCCGAGGTGGAGCGCATACATGAAGCCAAGGAAGGCCGCGATATGGAACAGATAGCCGAACAGGAGACTCAGCTTGTCTGCCCGATACGGCGTCAGTGTGTACCCGAGCAGATCGAGCTGAAGGAAGACCTGTGCTGTCGTGTCCCCTATGGCACCGGTGACAATCCCGACGTCTGCCCCGGCCGTCATCCAGAGATTGATACCGCCAAGCATCGGGACGGCTAGAACGATGGCCTTTCGGACAGAGCCCTTGGTGAACGCAACAGCGATGGCGCCCAAGAAGAAGAGCGCGAAGGGAGGCATGCTACTCAGCATGGCTGGATCCTCCCTCATGTCCATCGTCGCCCTGGTAGGCCCCGCCGCCCTCGTAGTAGTCCTCGGAACGGATCAGGAGCTTTCGCATTGGCCGGGCCAGCAACACCAGGAACCAAAATGACGCGAAGCCATAGACCGGATACACGAAGAAACGCATGGCCTCTTCAAGGGGATGCGGATGATGATTCTCCGTCCCCATCAGAACAAACTCTGCTAGGAAAAGCAGCACGCAAAGCACATAGAAGATCTGGAAGAGCAGCTTCACGAAGTCGGGCTTGTCCATCCACCCGATCGGCTCTTTCACCTCGTGGTGACCATCGTGACTCACGATCCACCTCCCGCGACAACCATGCTCATGAGTTCGTGGAAGAGACCCGGCCAGAAAAAGAGAACGACCGTAGCCGTGGCCGTTACGCACATGGCGATAAGCGACGGAAGCGGTGCTTCCTTGATGCCCTCGTTGTGATGTGCGTCTTCGAGCGGCGGGAAGAAGAACGCCTTCACCGGCACCTCGAGCAGGTAGTAGAGGCCTAGCAGTGAGCTAAGCATGAGAACGCACAGGAGGCCGACCTGGCCAGCTTCAAGCGTGCCCATCCCCAGGAACCATTTGCTCCACGAGCCGCCAGCCGGCGGTAGACCGATGATGCTCAGCGAACCCACGAAGAATGCTCCGAAGGTGATCGGCATCGTCCGACCGAGTCCATGCATACGGCTGATCTTCTTTTCGTGCGCCGCGACCATGATGGCGCCAGCAGCGAAGAAGAGCGTGATCTTCCCGAATGCATGCATGGCGATGTGCATACCGCCACCGATGATGCCCCATTCGTTCGCGAGCATCGCGCCGAGCACGATGTAAGACAGTTGGCTGATCGTTGAATAGGCCAGCCGCGCCTTAAGGTTGTCCTGCTTGATGGCGACGAGGGAGCCGAGGATGATCGTCATCGCGGCGGCCCAGGCGAGCCAGTCCGCCGTGGCAAGAGTGCTGAGCAAATCGAGGCCAAAGACGTAGACCGAAATCTTGAGCACCGTGAAGACACCGGCCTTCACCACCGCAACAGCGTGCAGCAGGGCTGAGACAGGTGTCGGCGCGACCATAGCCGCCGGCAGCCAGCGGTGGAACGGCATCAGCGCCGCTTTTCCGACCCCGTATACGTAGAGCACCAGAATCGTACCGAGGACTCCGGTCGAAGCGGTGCCGGCAAGAATACCGCCATCCACGAAATCGAGTCGACCCGCCAGCACCCAGGTCCAGATGATCGCGACCAGCTGCAAACCAACGGACGTCGTGAGCAGAATACCGAGGTAGATCCGCCCGGACTTCTTCGCCTCCTCGCTCTGGTGGTGCGTGACCAGCGGCACCGTGCAGAACGTCAGGAACTCATAGAAGACGAACAGCGTGAAGAGGTTCGCACTGAAGGCAACGCCCATCGCACCGGCGATGGCGATCGCGAAGAAGAAAAAGAACCGAGTCTGGTTCTCTTCGTGGTGCCCTCGCATATAGCCGATGGCATAAAGAGACGTGATCGGCCACAGGAAGCCCGCAACGAGTGCGAAGACCATACCGAGCGGCTCAACCTCGAACGCCAGCCAGACGTCAGGAACTACCTCGAGCATATCGAAGCGAGGGCGCTCACCGGCTCGGACGAGCTTGAGCAGAGCGAGCACGTGGAAAAACGTCACGCCACCGGTGACCAGCGTGGCCGCCTCCCTGGCATTGGGGCGGTTCCTCAGAAGCAGCACACCACACGCGCCGATGACGGGCAGCACGACGGTGAAGAGTACAATCATGCCCGGATCCCCAATCATGGCATCACCCCCAGCAAAGTCTCAGCAGCTCGGGTCGCCACGTCTGCGGTCGTACTGGCATCAATCCCGAACCAGAAACTCGCCACGACTAGGATCCAGGTGGGGATCAACATGCCCAGCGGAGCTTCCTTGATCTGGTGATCCGGATCGGGCTGCTGAAAGTAGGCGACCTCAACAACCTTCCAGATGTATATGAGCGCCATCAACGATCCGATCATCACCACCGCAGCCACGGGCCACTGGCCCTGTTCCAGGGCCGCCTGCACCAGATACCACTTGCTCACGAAGCCCACCGTGAGTGGAACCCCGATAAGACTCAGGCCTCCGCCGACGAAGGCCGCCATCGTCCACGGCATCACTTTGCCCAGGCCCTGCATCTTCTCGATGCGCACGGAGCCGACGCGGTACATGATGCATCCCATCGCCATGAACAGCGCACCCTTCATCAGCGCGTGATTGAACAGGTGGATGATCCCCGCTGTCACGCCAAGGACTGAGCCGAAGCTGATACCGAGGATCATGTACCCGATCTGTGCCACCGACGAGAATGCCAGCATACGCTTCACATTCGTCTGGTAGATGGCCACGAGGGACATCGCCAGGATGGCCACGAGTGCCAGCGGCATCAAAACTCTGTTCAGGTGCATCTGTCCGAACGAGAACTCCGCGCCAAATATCGTGAAGAAGAACCGGAGCATCACGTAAACGGAGACCTTCGTCGCCGTCGAAGCCATAAATCCGGTCACCGCAGACGGCGCGTACGTGTATGCGTTCGGCAGCCAGAGATGCAGCGGGAAGAGCGCCAGCTTCAGTGTGATCCCAACGGTCAGGAACGTGAAGGCGACCGCAATCGTCCGCGTCCCCTGCCCGTCAGCCAAAACCTCGGGGATTCGCACAGCCAAGTCTTCCATGCCGAGCGTGCCTGTCATCACATAGAGCAGCCCGATGCCGATGACATAGAACGTCGCACCGATGCTGCCCATGATCAGGTACTGGAACGCGGCGGTTAGTGCCCGGCGATCCTGCCCGAGCGCGATCATCGAATACGCCGAAAGCGAGGAGACCTCGAGGAAAACGAAGACGTTGAAGACGTCGCCAGTAATCGAGATGCCCAGCAGTCCCGTCATCGACAGGATGAAAGCCGTGTAGAAGAGCGCGATCCGATCTTCGCTGATTTCTTTCGCAATGCTCTGACGCGCATAAAGGACCGAAACCGCACCGATGGTCGTGACGATCACCGCCACGAAAGCACTCACCAGATCGATCCGGTACTCGATACCTGTCGGAGCAGCCCAGCCCCCGAGAGCGTAGTAAATCACGCCCTCGGCTCGGACGCGCTGTAGAAGCGCGATCGAGACTCCGAAGCACCACCAGGCCGAGAATGTCGCGATCGCCCAGGCGACCGAGGCCCGCCCAATGAGCGCGGCGACAGGGGCCAGTAGAAGCGGGACTACAATCAGAAGCGCCGGGAGGTTCTCACTCACAGGCCAAGATCCATAGCGTTGATTTCGTCCTCTTCGATCGTTCCGTAGGCCTCATTGATGCGTACCACCAGACTCAGGCCGAGCGCGAGTGTTGCGACTCCGACGACGATGGCCGTCAGCATAAGCACGTGTGGTAGCGGGTTCGAATAGGCCGTGAACCCAGCGGCTTCGACCGTAGCCTGCGTCGCCTCCATTGCGGCGTGGGCCACATCAGCGGCCGCCTCGCCGGGGCCGGCAACGGCCTCTGCCCCCTCAGCGGCATGGTCCACTGTCGCAACGGCGTGGTCCGTGGCCTCAACGGCATGGTCACCTGCCGCCTCGCCATGATCGGCCAGGAAGAGAATCGGAGCGGTCCCGCCTGTGACACGCCCAAACGAGACGTACATCATGATCACGGACGTCTGGAAGATGTTCAGGCCGATCAGCTTCTTCACGAGGTTGTCGCGAGCGATGAGCGTGTAGAAGCCCACCATCATCAGGACGATGACCGCCCAATAGTTGAAGAGTCCGAGCGCGGTCACAGGTCGATCCTCCGCCGCCCTGCAAAAGCATAGAAGAACGCCACCATCACACCGAATACCGTGACCAGTACACCAAATTCGACAGCGATGATACCGTATTCCTGACCATGAGCCGGGTCGTGGGCCAGCACGTTGTATTCCAGGAATCGGCCGCCCATGAACATGGTCACGTACCCGACCCCGATGTAGATCATCACGCCGAGCGCACCACAGATGTAGGCGACCTTCGGAGGAAGCACCTTGATCGCATTGCCCAGGCCGTACACCAGCGCGTACAGGACGAATGCAGCGGCGAAGATCACCCCGGCCTGGAATCCTCCGCCCGGACCGAAATCCCCGTGGAACTGCACATAGAGGGCGTACAGGAGAATGAAGGGAATCAGAATCTTGGTCCCCACACGGAGGATCACGCGATCATCCATGCGTCGCCTTCTCGTCTCCGTTGGGATCCGCGTCTGCATGCAGATCCGCGACCTCGTCGGCATTTGCGGCGGGATGTGTTCCCGACTCCGATGCCGATGGCGGTGAACCGGTCGGCGGCGTTTCCTCCAGCAGGTCCTCAAGATCTTCGCGAGTGGTACCGGGTCGAAGGGTCATCCATCGCCCCCCGTGGTACACGCGCTTCGGAAGTGGGCCACGGGCGAGAAGAAGCAACACACCGACCATGGCGGTAAAGATCACCGCGGTCTCTCCCATCGTGTCGTACCCGCGATACGAAGCGAGTACGGGTGTAACAACGTTCGGGATATGTGTGTCGGAATAGGACTGATCCAGATAATAGCGCCCGACTTCCGGGTGTTGATGTATCGGATTGCCAGCGGCGCCGAAGGGTGGAATGTCAGCCGTTCCGTAAGCCAAAATGCCCCCTGTCACGAGCACGACGAAGATCGGAACAAGCGGTGTGTGTGACGGCTTGCGCTCCTTGTAGCCAACGAGCGCCAGTGTCCCCAGCAGTAGGACCGTCGAGATGCCCGCGCCGACCGCGGCCTCCGTAAATGCGACATCCACCGCGTCCATCACCACGAACAGACCCGCAGAGACGAGGCTGTAGATCCCGGCCAGCATCACAGCCCCAAAGAGGTTGCGAGTCCAGATCACGGCGACGCCCGTGACAGCCAGAAGAATCAGTAGAACGATATCGACGACACCGAGCCAGCTCATTTGCTATCCCCTTCTTCCGCCGTCCACGGCTCGACGCCGCCGGCTAGCCCAGCTCGCGCAAGCGCGTGTGTGGCAATGGGGCTGGTGAAAAGGAGGAACAGGTATACAAAGACGAGCCGGACCAGCACCATCCACCATTCTGGATGATCGTGCATCATCCCTTGGATCGTCTGGAAGGCTAATCCGAGCAGGATCAGCCCTGCGCCCAGCGTATCTGTCATTCCCGCCGCGTGGAGGCGCGTATATACGTCCGGAAGCCGAAGCATGCCGATGGTGCCAACGAGCATGAAGAAGAGCCCGCCGATGATCGACGCCCAGCTCAGCACTTCAAGTGCCATGTCCATCACTCGGCCTCCCGTTCGACGCGCCGGGTGAGGCCAAGATCGCCGTACTCGAAGAACTTCAGCACGGCGATCGTGCCAATGAAGTTGATCAGTGCGTAGACGAGCGCGAGGTCCAGGAATTCAGGCCGGTTGGAGAGGAATCCGAGCACCGCGATCAGCAATACGGTCTTCGTACCAAACGTGTTCACCGCCATCACGCGGTCGTACACAGTGGGCCCGAGCAATGCACGCACGAGTGCGAGTGACATCGAGGCAAGAATGCCCACAGCTGCTGCCGCGAACATCAGGCGCCCCCCTCCACCCAGCTGCACCGGCGGTCCATCTGGTCTTCCTCGTCGGTCTCGAGGTCAGCTGCCGTGAGTGCGTGGATCTGGAACTCCTGCCCCTCCACACCGGTCGTGATCGTGCCGGGCGTCAGGGTGATGGAATTCGCGTAGAGCACCCTGCCCAAGTCTGTCTCCTGTGACCCGTAGAAGACGACCATTCGCGGGCTGATTGGAAGCTTCGGATCGAGAATCACCTTCGCGACCACGAGGTTGGCGACCACGATCTCCTTCATCAGCCAAGGGAAGTAGATCAGTACGCGTCCCGTGATGTGAAATGGCACGCCCTCGCTATCGACCACATCCATGCGCATGGAGAGGTACACCACGAGGGTACACGAGAGCACACCAAAGCCGAGCAGCAGCGGGGTGTAGTGCCCCGAGAGTGCCAGCCAAAATGTGAAGAGTACCGCGCCTAGTCCGATCGCTCGAAGCAATCTGACTCCTGGAAATGTGTCGTTATGAAGGCGGAGGTGGCGGGTCCTCCGTGGAAAGGCGACGCGAATCTACCAGTTGGATTGAGCCCCGTCTACAATCTTCTGAACAAGAAGTTCGATCGCCTTTTCTCGACCCCCTTCTTCCGGCGCGCCTTCGGGGAATTCGCCAAGCGCAGTCACATTCGCCGACTCCCAGAGAATGACGTTCTCCACCAGATCGATGATCTGGACACTGACGGTCACGTTGACCTGCCGCTGGAGTACGCGGGCGGCCTGACCAGGCTCTCCTGCCCGATAGTTCGGAGCGACAACCTCGTACCTCGTAATTGATCCGCGTACGATAGCGTCGGCGATATCGGCACCCGCAGTTCGGATGCCGAGTGCCCCGGGGAGGTTCTGAAGGAGCTGGTCGTAGAGCTCACCGGTGAGTTCAAAGCGTGCGGTCTCGTTCTCGAAGGGCTCGATCGCGATCGTCCGAACGTGCGGTGGCGGAAATGAACCCGCGACGAAGGAGTAGTTACACCCCGTCGTGAGGATCGCAGCCAGCAAGGCCGCCCCGGACCGCACAGTGATTCGCATGGCGTAATCTATGCTCAACGAGTTCGGGATCTAGCGTGGATCCCAAATGGCGTCCGCGAAGGGTTCGGTCGCACGCAACGCCGTGCGCAGAATCTTGAGCTCACGGAAGTCGACGAGGTTCCGGTAGGTTGCCGAGGCAGGATACCTGCCGTCGCCGTCGGCCTCGAGGCGAACCCACTGAACGACGGATGCTCCCTCGAGAAGCTCAAGTGCGACAACCGTCCCTCCAACGATTTCGTAGTGGATCTCGTTACCGCCGGAATAGCGATAACGGAGACGTTCACCCCCGTTCTCCAGTCGGTCGCCCCCCGCGAGCGTGGTCCCCTCGACCGGCCGAAATACGCCCAAGGTACCCCACATCAGGTCCACTGGCGGGAGGAGGCCGTCGGGAGCACCCGCTGGAAGTCGGAGGTCGTCATCGACGAGCGCCGCCGAAATCACGGTCTCCCCCCCTTCGAGAAAGAGGTCGAGGCGCGCTCGGTAGGGTGGCTCGACTCGGGCGACGCCCACGCCCTTTACCCGCGCGCCGGACTCGTTGAGCTCCCAGGCAAAGTCGATCCGGGTAGGCTCGGTGAGCCGCGTACCCTCTGTCGTGGCGCGGGCCAGAGGAGCGGAATCATTGATCGGCCCGATGACCGCCGTGCGTTGAGGTCCGCATGCGCTAGCGCCCAATAGTCCGGCGATTGCTACTACCGCGGTCGCGAATCGGGCCCAATAGAGTTTCTCCATGGCGTACCCTACCCCTTCCAGGCCGTGGCGGTTCGCACCTACTTTCGTGCGTGCCTGAATCCAAGCCCGTCCTTCTGGCCTCGGATATCCATTCCGGGGCAGCTCCACCCGCCCACCAGCGAGCGTTTCTCGACTGGCTGGACTACGCAGCGGTTGAAGCGTCGGCCATTGTCATTAACGGCGACCTGTTCGACTTCTGGTTCGAGTACAGAACCGGCACCACGGGTGGACACGGCGACCTGCTGTCCAAGCTGAAGGAGATCGTTGACGCCGGAGTCCCTCTGACCCTAGTCGGAGGAAACCACGACTGGTGGGGCGGCCGGTATCTGACCGAAGAGATCGGAGTTGAGTTCCTTCACGAACCGTCCAGACGGTCGATCGCAGGGCATCGGACGTTTCTCACTCACGGCGACGGCCTCGGAGCCGGAGATATCCGCTATCGCGTTCTGAAAAGTGTACTACGGGCCCGTGCCACGCGGCTCGCATTCGGAATGCTCCCCGTCACCGTCGGCGATCGCATCGCGTCAGGGGTGTCGAAAACGGAAGATCGTTGGGACCAGTGGGGCGGCCGACAAGAGCTCCGGTCCGCTGCGCTCGAGGCCTGGGCCGTGGACCTGTTCTCTAGGGAACCGGAACTCGGACTCATTCTCCTGGGTCACACCCATCTTCCGCTGGTCCGCGAGGTTGCTCCGGGCCGATGGTACGTGAATTCAGGAGACTGGGTGTTCCATCAGAGCTACGTGACACTTCAGGAAGGGGCGGCGCCCCTCCTGCTCGATTGGAGAGAGCGCTCGTGAAGAGCAAACTTCGTCGAGCCATCAGATGCAATGCGGTCTTTTCTGGCGCCCTCGCTTCCGCCCTCAGCTTGACGGTGTACGGACCCGCAGTGACCCCGATCGCAGCTCAGGAGCGTCCTGTGGTCGTATCCATGGCCCAGGTGGATCTTCCCCCGCCTCTGTCGATCTCACCCGGAGGAGCCTTCCGGCGCACATTGATACTCCCAGGGTGGGGCCACGCGGCGATCGGGTCCTACACGCGGGGCGGATTCTACTTTGGCATACAGACCGCCACCGTCTTCACGCTCCTCCGCACCCGCGTACGCATCGGCGAGTCTCAGGACCGCGTTGGCTTTCGAGAGACGGTGCTTCGAGCCCAGTACACTTCGCAAGGCGTGACAAACCCCGAAGAGGTTCAGGGTCGGCTCGACGCCGATGAGGGCCTCTCCGACCTCGTGCGATTGCTGGACTCCCGGAAGGGCCAGCAGGAGGATCTGATCGCGTTCGGGCTGTTCATGCTCCTTATCAGCGGTGCAGATGCATACGTATCAGCGCATCTCGCGCGCTTTCCCGAGCCGCTCGACTTGGGCATCGAGCCGTCGCCTTTGGGGGGCGTGGACCTCGGGTTCAAGATCTCGATCCCGAACTGACCGGTCTCGACATTGGGCGGCTGGCGGGAGCGTGTGGGAATCGAACCCACCCACCCGGGTTCTAGCCGGGCTGCACGGTTTTGAAGACCGTCGGAGACACCAGTCTCCCTCCGCCCCCTTGGGTGCGCAGCCGCGCTGACCCGATAGCAAGCGACTCCATCACGCTTGCGTACAGGTCCATGGAAGGGGACAGACCATAGAGGGAAGCGGGTCTTAGTTCCAGAGCGACCCCGAGTGAAACAATCCGACTGACCGCATAGCTTCGACCCGGTAGTTATTGCTCAGCAACAGGATACGTACCACCACTTCAAGTCAGTTCGACTCCGTGAAGCTGTGCGGCATCGTGGGGACGACATACAGGATCTGGCGTCGATCGTCAGGCCCGAGTTGGACCTCCTGGATCTCTGCCGGCTACCCGAAGACCCAATCGAAGACCAGCTTGCCCCCTGCACCGCCGAACAAAGAGGTCCCACCGATTTCTGGCAAGAAGGAGAACTCGTTCCTGGGCTGCCGCGTGGTCTCTTGGTTCAGTGTGCGGTACCGGTACCCGAGCCCCAGCACGTGTAGGCGGGCAGCGGGATACAGCGACAGACCACTCTCATAGTCGAACCGGCCTTCACCAACCGGGATGATCTCTGCCTCGATCGGGAAATCCACAACAGGGAAATTGGTGGTAATGCGCAGAGAAACGGGGAATCCACCCCTCTTCAGCTGCGCGATGTTGTACCTCGTCGACAATCGGACGCCCCGCAGCATGAAAAATGGCGAGGGGGTCGATCGGCGCATTCGGATGGCACGCGCCGTGACCAGCACCGGCCCGGAGGCAAGCCTCGGACCGGTGCGCTCCACATCGTAGAAGACCGCGACTGCCCAGCCCACGATTTTCGTGATGAGCCCTGGACAGCACGTGGTCGTTCTCCGTCAGATCAGGTGATCAGTTGCTCAGCATCGATCGGCTCCAGACCGAGTTCCCGCAGCAGCTCGTTCAGACGAGCAAGGTCCTGCTGGATGACCAACTGCATCTGCTCCAACTCCGCGTCCAGCTGCGCCGAAAGGGTCTGATAGACCTCGTACGACTGATCCGTCGGCCGCGTCTCCGCACCTTCCACCAGGTTCTGAAGCGCCGCGATCTTATTGTTCAGCTTGATCGGGAAGTTCAGCGGATCCTGGTTGGACTGATTCTGCACCTGGTAGATCTCACCCTCAACTCCTCCGAGGCGCTCGTTGACCGTGCCGCCCAGTGACTGTAATTCGGCGTTGTCGTTCTCGTCGAGCCGGTCTCCGATTTGATCCTTGATCGAACGAATCCGAAGCACTGCCTCGTTTGCGTCGGTCACACGGTCTCTGATCTGAATCGAGAAGTCGAACCGTTCCTGCAGGTCAGCCATCGTGATGCCATCCGCGATAGCGCGCGGGTTCATCTTAATCTCGAAATCCTGAGTCATGCTTTCACCGTCGACGGTGAGTCGCACCTGGTACCGACCTGGAAGCACTGCCGGCCCCTGGTTTCCGGCAGCCCAGAAGATTCGCCCATCGAAGTCCGTCCAGCCTGCCAGTCGCTGGTTCCAGCGAAACCGATTCGAACCCGTAACCTTGCCAACCGTCGGGGTCCCACCGCCTCCGAACGGGTTGAATCCCTCGGTGCCCTCCTCGTCTTCTTCCTCTTCGTCCTCCGGGGACTCGAAAGTAGCGAGAACATCACCTGACGCACTCATGAACTCGAGCATGACCTGTTCGGCATCATCGGCGAGGTAGTAGTTGATGTCGACCGCGTTGTCGAAACGCCGGACCGGGTCCTTCGGATCGAAGAGCCAGTAGTCTGCCGAGGCGACTTCGTCCGTGAGCTGCCGAAGCGGCCCTATGCTGCGCATGACCCAGAACGAGCGGCCATGCGTGGAGATGACGAGGTCGTTCTCTTCGACTACCAGGTCGGATACCTGCGTCACCGGCAGGTTCATTGTGAGGGGCTGCCAGGAGGCACCGTCGTTCCACGATACGTACACGGTCCGCTCAGACGCTGCATAGAGCAGCCCGGGGCGTGTTGGGTCCTCGCGGACGGCGCGCAGAAAGTCATCTGCGGGGATCCCGCTCACGATCTTCGTCCAGGTCTCGCCGTAGTCCTCGGTCTTCCAGATGTACGGACTACGATCGTTGTCCACGAGATACCGAATTCCCGCAACGTATGCCTTCCCCGGGGTGTTGGGAGATACCTCGATCGTGTTGATGCGCACGAAGTCGGGGGCATCCGCGGGCGTGACGTTTTCCCAACTCGGGGACGCCGCACGCGCGTTCCGCGTCACGCTCACATACCCGTCGTCAGACCCGGCCCAGATGACGTTCGGATCGTGGGGCGAAGGCGCGATCGCGAAGACCGTCGCGAACGTCTCGACACCCGTCTGGTCGAGCGTGATCGGGCCACCCGAGGCGCCCACGGTCATCGATTCGTTTCGCGTCAGATCCGGACTGATCTGGACCCAGTTCTGACCCTCGGTCGTGCTCTTCCAGACCTTCTGAGTTCCCGTGTAGAGAATGTTGCTGTCGTGCTTGTCGAATACGATCGGGAAGGTCCATTGGACCCGCTCGCGCAGGTCTTCGGCGGACTGCCCCATCGGGTTCTCCGGCCAGACGTTGATGCCTCGCTGGAAGCCCGTCTCGTGGTCGTACCTCGACAGCTGACCGCCGTAGCAACCGGCGTAGAAAATGTCGAGATCGTCCGGGTTCGGCGCGATGTAGCCGCTCTCACACCCTCCGACCGAGTAGTAGTGGCCACCACCACCGAAACCGCCGGCAGCCGACAGGTGATTCCACCCACTCGACGGGGTACACGCCGTAGAGTTGTCCTGCTGAGCACCACAGATATGGTAAGGCTCGTGGTCCGTCGTGATCACCCGGTAGAACTGAGCGGTCGCATACTCTTGATCGGTCCACGTCTCTCCACCGTTGAAAGAGACATTCGCCCCACCGTCATTCGAGTTGATCATGCGATCGGTGTCGGACGGTGCGATCCAGAGGTCGTGGTTATCGCCGTGCGGGACCCGGATCTGCTGTGGGAACGTCACGCCCCCGTCAGTCGACCGGTAGAACCCTGTGTTAAGCGCATAAACGACATCCTCGTCCTGCGGGTCGGCGTAGATGCGTGTGTAATAGAATGCTCGCTGCCGGAGCTTCCTCTCGTCGTTGACCTGCTCCCAGCTCCCACCCGCGTCGTCCGAGCGGTACACACCACCCCCCGGGACGTGTTCGACAATGACCCAGACGCGATCGGAGTTCGCGCCCGAGACGGCGACGCCCATCTTCCCGATGGGGCCCACGGGGTCGAGACCGAGACTCGACGTGATGTCGGACCAGGTCTCACCACCATCGATAGACTTCCAGAGGCCAGAGTCAAGGCCCCCTGAACTCATGCCCCAGCTCTTCCTCCACGCCTCCCAGACGGTCGCGTAGAGCACGTCGGGGTCGTTCGGATCTATGATGAGGTCCGCGGCGCCCGCCTTCTCGCTCTTGAAAAGGGTGAGGTCCCAGGTCTCACCTCCATCTGTCGTCTTGTAGACGCCGCGCTCCGGGTTGTCCGCCGAGTGCTGCCCAAAGGCCGCCACCCATGCGACGTCACAGTTCTCCGGGTGGATCCGGATGCGGGCGATGTTTTGCGATTCGACCAGCCCGAGGTGCTCCCAAGTGCTCCCGGCGTCGATCGACTTGTAGACACCGTCTCCCTGCATGACGTTGCCGCGTAGCTGAGTCTCGCCAGTACCGATGTAGACCACGTCCGGGTCGGCCTCACAGACCGCGGCCGCACCGACCGAGCCCGACGTGATCTGTCCGTCCGTCATCGGATTCCAGTTGCTGCCGCCGTCGGTCGTCTTCCACAGACCGCCGCCGACGGCGCCGAAGTAATACTCCAGCGGGCGGGCATCGCTGCCGGCCACCGCGGTGGAGCGTCCACCCCGAGATATGCCGACGCTGTTCCAGCTGAGCATGTCGTAGAGCGCTTCGTCGTACTGCTGTGCCGCAACTGGCCCACCCGGCACGAGGCCGGACATGGTGAGGGCGAGTGCTAGCGGTGTGAGATTCCGTAGCTGATTACGCATGAGTTCGATGTCTGAGGTTGGTTGCTCGAAACAGGTGTGCGCTCGAACCTGACGGCCTCACGCACGACGTGTCACACCGAATAGTGCGACGCGGAGACGCACCGTGGTACGCCATTCCTGAAGATAGCAGCAGACACTCAACCCGTCGGGTGGCCGACGGCGAACTCTCAGGTACCGATCAGACCCCAGATCATGGAAATCAAAGAGCTGCTCACGACGATTGCCGACTCGGGCTGGGGTAGTCCTGGCGTCACGAGGTCGCCGCCATTTTTCGTGGAGTTGAACGCGCTGATGCCGGCCGCCAGAGCGCCTGCTGTGATCACCACACCCAACACAACACTCTTGGTGGACGAAAACTCGCGAACTTCGATCACGCTCACCTGCTCGGCGCTCAGGCTGATCGTATCGAACTGAACGATCTCTCGGTACGCTCCATAGGTGCGGATTGATTTGGTCGCGAGCAATAATGTCTCTCCCACACTGACGACCTGACCTTCTAGCGACGCCGTCTGACTGGCGGCATTGGGCCTATCGAGTGCCGACGTCACGGGCACCCGAACACGAACGATCGAGCCTATCGACGGTGTCTCAACCACTCGGTAATTATGGCAACCGGACAAGACCGTGCCGGCAAGCATCAGCACGGGAAGCCATCGCACATTGCCGATTCGCATTAGAGCTCGACCTCGATAACGTCGGTAAATGAGTGGTTGAACTGGTACAGGAACCGCCACGGTATATCGGGGAACAGGTCGCCCGCACGGTCGTAGAGAGTTCGTCCGTCCGCTGCGATCGCCACGTCGACGTTGACCGCATCCACTGCCGACACCTCCGCTTGGAGGAAGAGGCGCCGTTCGATCCGGACGTCGATGATCGTATCGAATGGCAGGGTGTGCAGGACCGTATCAGCCCTATAGATCGCGACCCGTGTCACATCCATTTCATCGACCCCGGCAATGAACTCCTTCGAGTAGACTATCGAAACCGTCTGCCCGACGGGTCCGCTCATCCGGACCGTAATGAATTTCGGGGTGAGGTCTTGGAACACTTCACAGGCGGCGATCAAAGACATCAGCAGGACGAGGCCGAAAAATCTCTTTAGGGTCTTCATAGTCCGCGGAGCAAGTAGTGGTTCCGGCAACAAAAAGAAGGCGAGGCGCACCCGCACTGAGTACGGATGCGCCCGCCTTCTTATTACAGCGTACTGCTTATGCTGTTTCCTTCGCTACTTCTTATCGATCAACCGCTGCAAGTCGATGTACCCAGATTGCAGTTAGCGCGGATCTCGACGATCGTGATCGGAAGCATGTGTCCCGGTTGGGTCAACGTAGTCGAACCCGCAGCCCACAGCGGATCCGTCAAACCCCACCGGTACATGTCCTGGAGCCGGAGCCCCTGCCAGAGTGTGTTCACACGCCGCGTGTGCTGAAGCATGGCGACATCGGTGACCGCACCACCCGAAACGAAGGGCGATGCGTAGCTGTCGTACGCGCGGATCGCGTTGATCTGCGTCGCGAAGGCTGCTGCATCACCACCAGCGAGTGCGTCCTCGGCAATGATGAGCCGCATCAAGCGTGCCGATGCGAGCGTGAGGTTGCCGTACTGATTGCCACCCCACTGAGCGACCGCTGTGACGAGCGCGGCGTCATCAGCACCTGTCACCACATCCTTAAGAATGACCACACCTGTCCGGCCCGATGCTCCGGGGCCAGTGTTTTCGACGAGAGACTGGTCGAGCTGGTTCTCGCCGCGCTGGTTGACGTTCGAACACATTGCGCAGGAATTCTTACCCGAAGCGTAATCCAGGGTGTACTTCCAATCCGCACCGGCCGCCGCAGTCAATACAGCGTTAGCATCCGCTAGCGCTGCCGGGAACGCCATGGCGCCCCCAGCTGTCGCACTGGGATTGATGACACCCCAGATCGCACGTGACATGTGCGCACGAGCACGAAGACCCGTTGCAACCGTCGCCAGGTCTGTCTTTCCAAGCGCCGTGAACTGGGTGATAGCCAATCCGAGTTCGGAGATCGCGCTATCGATCACGCCCCCCATCGCTGCTGGCCCAACCGGCGGACCATCAGTCTGCTTATCGGAGAACGTCATGTCGTCCTGGACCTCACCCGTGACCATCAGGATGATGCCGTTGTACAGGTGAGCGTTCGCCAGATCGAGGCCGAAACCCGCGTCACCCGCATTGTTCGCCACATGTTCACTGATGATTGTGACGGCATTTCTCGCCATCCACGTAGCCTGTCCCAGCTTCGGGAAGGCGCTGTCCATGAACTCGTTCAGTGGATCGCCGATGTTGCCCCTATCAAGGGACCCCCAGGCATCACGAGAACCCGTCCAGTAAAGCTCATCGGCCACCATGGCCGGACCTTCCCAAACGTCCGCAACCGCATCGGCAACAAGCCGAAGCGAACCATTGGCGACACCATTCGAGGCTGCCTCCAACTGGATCGAGGCCTCAACCAGGCTGTTGGGGTTGTCCACGTCGAGCAGATCACAGCCCGAGAATGCGAACACCGCGGCAACAGCAAGGATAGGAGCTTTGATTCTGTTAGTCATTGTCAAATCTCCCTTAGAAGGTGAAACGCGTGGAAAGCGTAAAGGAACGTGGAATGGGGAGAGCCCAACCTTCGGTTGACTGCAGGAAGTTGCAGTTCAGTCCGCCATTGCAGCGGCCGTTGACGTTGGTCTCAGGGTCCATCCCAGTGTAATCACTGCCCGGCAACCACATCGCCAGGTTCCGCGCACCGATGTTGATCGTTGCGGTCGACAGACCCCAACCATCTACGATGTCGGAAGGAATCCGGTACGAGAGCGAGAGCTCCCGGAACCGGATCATATTGGTGTCGAAGATGCCGTTGAGGCCAGACATCGGAGACAGTCCCTCAATCTCACGTGCCCACGCGATGGCAGCGTCTAGACGCTGACCAGCCGACGAGGTTGGGCTTTGCATGATGGCGCCCAGCTCCGCCGCACGCGGCGTGTTACGACCGATAACCGCGTTGGCTTTCCGGAACATGCCGGACAGGTCCTGGTTCTGACCGCCCCACTTGTAGTCGAATTGTGCCCGCAGCTCGAAGTTGCTAGCGAACGACATGTTGAAGCCGGCGGAACCAGCGAAATCCGGGGTCGGCTTGCCCAGCAGCGTCTCGAGGAGACCGCTACCGCAGTTGTTCGAAGAATACCCGCCGTTCGGCGTGTCGAAATCGGAGTTGCCGACCGCGAGAGGCTTGTACGTGCTCGGCTTCACCGGGTTGGCGAAGTAAGTCTCTGCAGTCGCCCGGTCCAGCGGCGTGCAACTTCCGTCGAGGTTCAACGGAATGTCGATATCGGCAATCTTTGCGCCGAAGAACGAACCCGGAGCATACCCCTCAAGGAGGTAGTTCCGGTAGCGCGGGTAGGAGCCACCCGTCTTGAGCGGCGGAGCGCCACCCAAACTGGTGATGTTCTCCTTGAGGTAAGCCGTATTAGCGAAAACGTTTACGGTTAGGCCTTCCCGCTGGATGAGGGCACCCTGAAGGCTGAGTTCCACGCCGGACCCGACGAGCTCACCGATGTTGACGAGCTGCTCCTGCGTGAATCCACCCGTGACCGAGAACTGACGCGAAACCATCGCATCCGTCACGGTACGGTCCCAGTACGTCGCGTCGAGCGACCAACGGTCCTGGAACAGGCCGAGCTCTGCGCCGACCTCCCACTCCGTCGAAACCTCTGGTCTCAGTGCGTTGTTACCGAGGTTAGCCGGCCCAACGCCCGGACCGTTGGAGGACGGTCGCGGCTGGTACGTCGTGAACTTCGCGAACGCATCCGGCTGGAGACCGGACTTACCGATCGCTGCCCGGACCCGGAAGGTCGAGAACGTGTCGTTCTCCCAACCGAGCCCCTGGCTTGGAATCACGGAAATCGACGCCTTGGGATAGCGAGCCGTCGCAAAGTCTTCACCGAACGCCGAGTTGGCGTCCCAGCGAACACCGAGGGTCAGGAAGACCCAGTCGTTGATCCCGACCTGATCCTGTACGTATCCACCCAGCTGTGTAACACGCGTCCAAGACTCGGAAGCGCTCTGGTTCGCGAGCGCGGAGAGCGTCTCAAGACCAGGACCGGGGAAGGTGTTTCCGCTACCACCGGCGGACTGCCGCTGGCGCATGAAACCCTGAGTACCGAAAAGCAGCGTGTTCTCGATGTTATCGGTAATGAAGGTGTTGTGTGAACCCTTCAGGTCCGCCGTGATTTCACGGCTCCGGTCTTCGTTGACCCGGCGACTTCCCTGCTTGGAGTAGTTGGTGAAGTCATCAACGTCATAGCCGTACGGCTCGAAGAACCGACGATCGTCGGAGGTGAAATCAGCGCCGAACGTCCCGTCGAGACGGAAACTCTCGGTCGGCGTGTAGCCGATCGTCGTGCTTCCAGCGAAGTGATTGGAAGACGCTTCGTTCAAACGATACGAAAACTCACGGGTCGTCCCGAATGCCGGGGCGCCGTAGTAGTTGCCGCCGTCCATCGTCGTAGCACGCCGTGGCTGGCTCATCAGCATCGAGCTGAAGAATCCGACCACGCTGTTTCCATTCTCCGGCGTGTGCTGTTCCATATCAGAGTAAAGCGTGCTCACGCTGATACGGAGTTTCGAACTGGGAACAACCGTCATGTTCGAAGTGAAGCCGACGCGACGGTTCTTATCCTGTGCGAAGTTGAGTCCCTCGACTTCTGGGAATGCGCTAGCCGCATCGACAACGCCATCTTCGTCCGTGATACGACCCGAGACGAAGTACTGGAACAGATCCGAACCACCGGAGACGGAGGCCGAGTAGACCTGCCCGAAGCCGGCGCCGAGCCAGTCAGTAACTGGCGCTCCTTCGAAATCCTCAAAATCACCCGGGCTAACGCCAAAGCGATTCTGCATCCGCGCCCGGTACTCGTTCATCTTCGTCACGTCTGCAGCACTCGCGCAGCCAGCGGACGCGCAGTCGCGACCGATGTAGTCGTACGTCGATTCGATCCGGTTGGTCGGCGTACGGAGATCAGTCCAGTCCGCCTGCGCTGTGAACCGAGGCGCACCAGAGCGACCCCGCTTCGTGAAGATCTGGATCACGCCGTTGGATGCCTCGGTACCGTACAACGTTGCCGCTGCAGCACCCTTGAGGATCTCGACGCGCTCGATCGACTCGGGCGGGATGTCATCGAGGCGGCTGGGGTTACCCGTACCAGCCAGGGAGACCACGGAACGGTCGACCCGGATTCCGTCGACGTAGATGATCGGCTCGTTGAGCTGTGAAAGGCTCGAAGAACCACGAATGCGGATCGCAGCACCCTCACCGGTCGAACCGGAGGAAGGCAGTGCGACAACACCGGGCTCACGACCTGCGATCATCTGACTGAAGTTAGCGATCGGTGCATTTTCGAGAGAAGCGGCATCGATCGAGGCGACGGTGTTACCGAGCCGCCTCTTCTCTGTCGCAACACCTGCACCCGTCACGACGATCTCGTTCAGGCTGATAGCCGTCTGCTGCATGCCGAAGTCAGCTACAACGGACTGACCGGCGCCGACCGTGACGGTCTGCGAACCGGAGCGATACCCAACGATCTCGGAAATGAGCTCGAGCTCGCCTGCCGGAACATTGAGGAGAAGGAAGCGACCTGCGGCATTTGTCAGGGCACCGATACCGGTACCGCCGATGTACACCTGGACCGCCTCCAAGGGACGCTGCGAAGCAGCATCCCTGACCGTACCGACTAACGTACCCGTTTCCTGGGCCGTAACCGGTGCGGGTGCCCATCCGAGCATACCCGCGAGGGCCAAAACGAGGCCTCCGCGCAATAACCCGGACTTAAGACGTACTGACGTTGGTGACGTCATGTCCGTCCTCCCTAGCTGGAGTTTGACTGATTGAGAACCACCCTACTATGAACCACTCGGAGCCAACCGCGCTCCTGGAGGGTGCATTAACGCACCACAATCCCTCAAAGAAGGCTCGTACTGAGCCACCTCGGTGGGGAATAAAACCCGGCTTTTCTAAAAATCTACGTCATCCACATCCAACGTATTTCCGAGATTGTCGTAGCAAGGTACCCGGGGGCCTGAACAGGCGCAATGCATTTCAGAGCAACGTTTTCGAAGCCTCTTTCGTTATCTGTTCGGGACCTCAGCCGACTCGAATCCGTGCGATGCACTCAATCTCGACGTCGCAGAATTTCGGAAGTGCGCCCGCCTGGACTGCGGCCCGCGCTGGACGATGGTCGCCGAAGTGTCGGGCATAGACGTCATTCATCTCCCCGAACGTGTTCATGTCCGAGAGAAATACCGTGGTCTTCACGACTTGGTCGAGCGAAGAGCCCGCCGCTTCGAGGACCGCGCGAAGGTTCCTGAGAACGAGCTCGGTCTGCTCCGTGACACTGCCGGTCAAGAGCTCGCCGGTGTTCGGGTCCAGGGGAATCTGCCCGGAGCAAAACACGAAGCCCTCTACCACTATTGCCTGTGAATACGGGCCAATCGCGGCAGGGGCATTATCGGTGTGGACGTATGTGAGATCGCTCATGTCATCTCTCTAGGGTGAAGTTGTATTCAGATAGATTGAGTAACGTGGTCGAGGATGTCGGCTCGGGTCACTGGTGTCACACCCGACCGACCGATCCCGATCGCGGCCGCATGATTGGCAAGGATCGCAGCCTCTACAGCGCTGCCACCCGCCGCAAGCACCGAAGCCACTACGGCGGTCACGGTATCCCCGGCACCGGAGACATCGTAGACGGAACGGGCCACGGCTGGGACGCGGAAATGCCCACCACCCCCGCCCTGCACGACAACACCTCTTTCTCCCAGTGTCAGAAGCAGAACCTCGCAACCGAGACGAACGCGAGTCGCTTCCATCCAGTCCGCGTCGTCGGGGCAGATGAAGTCCCCCAAGGCGTCCTCTAGTTCCTTGGCATTGGGCTTGAAAACGGTAACGCCCCCAAAGCCGAAGAAGTTTCTGCGCTTCGGGTCAACGATCGACGGCAAGCCGTGCCGCGAGGACGCCGCCAAGGCCGCCTCGATGACACCCGGGACAAGGACACCTTTGTTGTAGTCTTCCATGATCAACACGTCAGCCGACGCGGCCAGCGAAACGATCTTCGCCCGGAGTTCAGCTTCGACGGTATCGTCGACGTCCGAGTCATCTTCGTAGTCGAAACGGACAATCTGCTGGTGCTGCGCCATGACACGGGTCTTCACGGTCGTTGGGCGCGTGGGAGTAATAACGAGCCCTTCGGTACCTACGCCGAGCTTTTCGAGGCCGGCCCGAAGCGTGATCCCCGCAGCGTCGTCACCGAGACATCCGACCGCGGTGCACGACGCTCCGAGCGCAGCCACGTTCGCGGCGACGTTCCCCGCTCCACCGATCGCCGATCGCTCAGACTCTACTTTGACCACTGGCACGGGTGCTTCTGGCGACACTCTCTCCACAGAGCCGCTGACATACCGGTCGACCATGAGGTCGCCCACGACGAGAGCCCGAATCTGGGAAGCGGCATCGAGAAGCTGCGCCGCGCGCTCTCCCGTCAGTTCGGCCACGCCCCTCGCCCCCGACCCTCGAGTTGCATCAGGTGGAAGCCTTCCGAGGTCCGAGCGATCAGCTGGTCCTGCAGGTTCACCGACACGCACACGTGATTGGGAACGATGCTCACCCTCTCTCCGATAGTCGGGACCCAGTCGGACCCGCCGAGGTCCAACACCCCGTGCTCTTCGGATACACCCACAACAGTGACATCAGGTCGGTCGAGGAGGATTCCGTACCCACCTCCACCGCCCCGTGACTCCTTGGCCAACGCCTTGGAGCCCGCGTCGACAACGGCATGCCCGGGCACGGCGGTGGAGACCACCGTTGCCAGCACGGTATAAGCGATGTCCTCGATGCCGGCTACGCCGAGATCCAGTCCCTCGCGATCATAGTAGATGCAGGACCCCGAGCGGATCTCAGTGAGACCCTTCATCTCGTGACTGCGCCATACTGTGGGTGTCGAGCCTCCAGACACGATTTGCGGAGACAAGCCCTCTGACTCGAGCGCCTCGAGTGTTCTGGAGATCCTGCCCGATATGTCGATCAGGCCGGCGTCCTGATCGGCCTCCTGCATGCGGATATGGCCGGGGTAGAACATCACGCCCCGGAAGTCGACTCCCGCCGTTTCGGCCGCGAGTCGTGCGAGGATGGCAACCTGGTCCGCTGCCCGGAGCCCGACCCGACCCATGCCGACGTCCTGCTCAACAAGGATGCCGACTGTACGTCCCGCAGCAGCGGCTGCAGCAGCAAGCGGCTGCAACACCTCAGGCGAGTCAACCGCAACCTTGAGGTCTACGGATTCCGGGAGCCTCGTCATCCGCTCCAGCTTGGCTGGCCCCACCTGGGGGTAGGCGAGCAGGATGTCGTTTGTGAGCGACGACATCACTTCCGCCTCACGGAGTGTTGCAACCGTCAGACCCTGCGCGCCTGCGTCGAGCTGAATCTGCGCGACCGTCAGCGACTTGTGCGTCTTGACGTGTGGGCGCCACGAAAGCCCATGCTGCGTTGCATAGGCCGTTACCTGCTCTGCGTTCGCTCTCGCTCGATCGAGGTCGACGACGCCTGCCGGCGTCTCGACTGTAGAAACATCGATCAAGACAGCACGTCCCCGAGTGCCTCGAGGAAGTCTGGATCGCCCTCCGGAATCGGCCCATAGCGCATCCAGCGCAGGACGCCCTCCCGGTCGATCAGGAACGTGGCCGGGAGTCCCAGTACCTGATAGAGCTCCATTCCCATCATCTGCGGATCGTGCAGAATCGTGTACGTGACTCCGTACTCCTCAACGAACATCGCGACGTCGCCTGCCGCGTCGCCGGTATCCATAGAGATTCCGACAATTTCGAAGCCCTCGGCCTTGTGCTCCTCGTAGATGTCCTGGAGGTAGGGCGTCTCCATACGACAAGGGGTGCACCACGTCGCCCACAAGTTGAGGAGCACCGCCTCACCACGCAGGGATTCGAGCGTGACCTCCTCTCCCGCCAGCGTGGTCGCCGCATATTCTCGAGCGGGCTGTCCAATCTGCGGAGGGCCAGCGTTGTCCGGCGGGACACAGCCCGCCACCATCACGGCCACGACCGCACCGATCACGATCTTCCGCATTTGCATCCTTATCATCTCCCCAACTGAAGTTTCGTCACACGCACCTGCGGCTCTCCACCTGACACATCCGTCCAAGCGAGCAGCAGGGCGCCGTCTCCGGTCTGGGCCAATCGCGGGAATCCACTCGGCCGCTCTGCGGACGTCGTAGTCACGGCCACGCTCTCGGTGACATCGCCGTCGGGCGTCACTCGCCGGAGCCGCACTTCGGCCCCTTCTCCTCCCGTGCCCTCAAGCCAGACGACGATCACAGAACCGTCTCCTGCCTGTAGAAGATCCACTCGACCCACCGGGCTGCCATCGTCGATCACGATCGGTGCGCCGAAGCTGGCGCCGCCGTCTTTTGAAAATGCTAGGTTGGTTCTCGGGACGTCACCGGCCCCCGTGAACCAGGCTACGGCGACCTCTTCACCCGACGCGGTTAGCGCCGGCCCGTTCACCGGGCAGCCCGCGATCTCCCACCCGTCATCATGAACTGGAGCACCCTCCAGCCACGTTCCGTCGACCATGCGCGCCACGTAGATGTCGCGGATCTCAGCCTCGGTGCGATTGCGATAGGCGACGACCGGCCCTACTGAGGTCATGCCGGTTGCAGTCTGGCAGCAATCGCACACTCGGCCGTCGATGAGCATTTCCGGCCCGGGCGTTCCATCGGAAGATACCGTACGGTATCTGACCGTCATTTCCTTGCTGCCAGGTGTCCCGTCCGGAAGGTCAGCGTACTTGCGACCGTCGAGCCAGACAAAACCGATGTGATCACCGTCTGCGGTGGCAGACACGAAACCGTGTTCGGTAGCGGAGGTGTCATCGTGCGGGGTCCACGGTTCGGACCAGGTACGTCCCTGGTCCGTGGAATGCGCGATGCGCACACCGTAGTCGTATCCACCCGCAGCACCGCGCTGGAGCCAATGGGCCCACAGGGTCCCATCCGGCCCGGGGCGGATCGAAGGGAAGTCAGCCCAGTTAACGAAGAATCGATCGCTGCTGGCGACAGTCATCGGTTCGTCCCAGCTGGCCCCGTCGAAGCGAGAGAACCTCAGATCATGTCCAGGCTCGGTCTTTTCGAGCCAGCTCATGTAGACAACGCCATCGGTCGACGAGAGGAAAGGCTCCCCGCTCGAAGTGCCAGCGGGAGAGACCTCCGGCGTGGCGGTGACAGTGAAGTCCTCAGCCGAATCCTGACTACAACCCAATACGAGTGCCGCAGCGGCGATGAAAGAAAGCGAGTGTCTACTCATGGCGTATGCATATCTGGCGAGAAGAGTGGCACCGGTCAGGCTTTCTGAAGGCGCGTCCGGCAATAGAACGGCGCGACCGGGCAACGTCGAGTGGAACCCATGGGTATCAGGGTGGGGTTTCCATTGACACGCGGCGTAGCAGGCTAACAAACCGTAGCTTTAGAGCTTGAGACAAAGAAGGCGGCTCCGGGGGCAAAGTGTGCAAGTCCCTGGCGAATGATCGTCAAGAGGAGTAGACCGGGTGGCAAAGAACTATATAGATGAGGTCGCGATGAAGATGTCCCTGCCGACGGCAAATATCCGCCGAGCACTGATGGTCCTAGCCATGGTGGGCCTTGGTGCCTCCTGGATGCCCTCCGAGGCTACAGCTCAATATTTTGGGCGAAACAAGGTTCAGTTCGACGACTTTGATTTTCAACTTCTGTCGACGGATCACTTCGACTGGTACTTCTATCCGGAAGAAGAAGAAGCCGTCATGGACGCCGTCCGCATGGGCGAGCGCTGGTACGAGCGACTGGCCAGGGCCTTCCAGCACGAGTTCGAAGCCTCGAAACCGGTCATCCTCTACGCTGATCATCCCGATTTTCAGCAAACCAATACGCTTTCCGGATTCATCGGTGAGGGTACCGGTGGCGTGACAGAGTCCATGAAGAACCGTGTCATCATGCCGATGACGGGTTCCTACTGGGACACCGACCACGTTCTCGGCCACGAACTGGTCCACGCTTTCCAATACAACATTGCCCAGTCGAGGCGAGGCGGAGGTCTCCAGGGTATGTCGACCCTGCCCCTCTGGCTCGTCGAGGGCATGGCAGAATATCTGTCGGTAGGACGGGACGATCCATTGACGGCGATGTGGATTCGAGACGCGATTCGTCGGGACGAACTTCCGACGATCGATCAGCTGACCAACGACCGCCGTTTCTTCCCCTACCGCTTCGGACAGGCCCTCTGGGCCTACATCGGCGGCACCTATGGCGACGACGCGGTGATGCAGATCTACCGCCGCGCGCTGCGCGTTGGATTCGAAGGGGCCATTCAGGGGGTCCTGGCGATGCCGACCGACTCACTGTCAGTCCGCTGGCGAGAGGCCGTCGAGGAGGAGTACCTCCCCTTCATGGAGGGACGCGACGAGCCCCAAATGGCCGGGAAGCCAATCCTCTGTCCATGCACGGGATCCGGGAAGGTCAACATCTCGCCGTCGCTCAGCCCGGATGGAAAGTACGTCGCGTTTCTTTCCGAAAAGGATCTCTTTTCGGTCGACCTCTACATGGCTGAAACCGCGACCGGGCGCATCATCCGCAAGCTTTCGAGTGCGAACTCCGACCCGCATATCGACGCACTTCGGTACATCGACTCGTCAGGGACTTGGTCGCCAGACGGAGCACTCTTCGCCTATGTGGTCGTGGCGGGAGGGGACAATCAACTCTTCATCGTGAGCGCCGACAACGGTGTCGTGCAGCAGCGGATCAGCTTCGAAGGGATTGGTGCCGCAACGAACCCCACGTGGTCACCGGATGGTCGAACCATTGCCTTCTCTGGATCCGTCGGTGGCATCTCAGACCTGTACCTGTACGACCTCGAGACCGACGACATCACGCAGCTGACGGACGACAAGTACGCGGACCTTCAGCCAACCTGGTCACCAGACGGTTCCACCCTGGCTTTCGCGTCTGATCGCGGACCCGAAACCGACTTCGAGAGACTGGTCTACAGCAAGTTCCAGCTGACGACTCTGGAAGTCGCGACCGGGGAGATCGAAGTCCTTCCCGTGTTTGGGAATGTCAAGCACATCAACCCACAGTATTCGGGCGATGGGCAGACGATCTACTTCATCTCCGACCAGGACGGGGTCAGTGACATCTACGGGCTGAGCATGCAGACCGGCTCTGTTGACCGTCACACGAATGTCGCGACGGGCATCAGCGGGCATACGTACCTCTCGCCTGCGATGTCGGTTGCCCCGAACGGGACTGTCGCCTTCACGATCTTCGATCAGCTCGAGTTCCACATCTATACGAACTCGGTGGACGAACCTGCGTCTCGAGTTACCGTGGTGGACAACGCCGCCATGCAGCCCGGCCGGCGGCTCTCACCCGCGAACCCGGACCGATTCAGCCGCATCGCGACGTATCTGACAGACGCCGAGACCGGCCTCATGCCCTCCGGCACGTATCGGCCCGAAGACGCCGAGGAGTACAGCCCGAGCTTGGGAATCGACTATGTCGGCCAGCCCACAATCGGCGCTGGTACGGATAGCTACGGGAACTACATCGGTGGCGCGACGTCTGCGTACTTCTCCGACATGCTCGGGGACAAGGTCCTCGGGGTATCCCTCCAGGCGCAGGGCACGTTCAAGGACCTCGGTGGGCAGCTCTTCTACGCAGACCAGTCAGATCGATGGAACTGGGTCGTGAGTGGTGGGCGCGTTCCCTACCAATTTGGCCAAATCTATTACTCGGCAGACGACCTCGGCACATATCAGGGCCTGGTGCGACAACGCATCTACATCACGTCAACGACGGGACAGATGCACTTCCCCTTCTCGACTACGGAACGGGTCGAATTCGGGCTCGGCCTCCAGAGATACAGCTACGACTTCGAGTTGGAGAAATACTATTACAACCAGTTTGGGTCGACCGTCGGATATGACAGGGAAAGCCTTGATGCTCCGACTCCACTCAGTCTGTTCCAGGTTTCCGCAGCGCTCGTTGGTGACAATTCCTATTTTGGCTTCGTGTCGCCGATCCGTGGCGGACGCTACCGCGTGGAGGTTGAACAGACCCAGGGCACGGTCGACTTTACGACGGTCATCCTCGATTACCGACGCTACTACGCACCTCATCAGAACTTAACATTGGGCGTTCGGGCAATGCACTACGGTCGCTACGGCCTCGCGCCCGATGAGCAGTCTTCAGATGGCTTCGGCATCCTGAATCCGCTCTTCCTCGGCTATGAGACTTTCGTAAGGGGGTACTCCTGGGAAAGCTTCGAGGCATCCGAATGTAGGAATGGGGCAACCACAGCGAACACCTGTCCGTCGCTCAACCGCCTGTATGGCAACCGGCTGGCCCTTGGATCCTTCGAGATGAGGATTCCCTTCATCGGTGCCGAGCAGTATGGAATCATCAACTTCCCGTTCCTGCCGACCGAACTGGTTGCATTCGTCGATGGCGGCTTGGCTTGGGACAACCAGTCCTGCTTCCGAGATCCGAATACACGTCAGTCCGTGTGCTCGATCTCTGAGCCGGTGCTGGAGTGGAGCCGGTCGTCGTCGGAACGCGTACCGGTCGTCTCTACAGGGTTCTCAGCCCGCATGAACATTATGGGATTCATGATTCTGGAAGCGTACTACGCGTATCCCTGGCAGCGACCCGAGCGCGGATGGCACTGGGGCTTCAACATGGCGCCTGGCTGGTAGCACCACCGGGCACGAATGAATCCGGGGCGGCTCGCGGAGACCTGAAGAGGCCGTTCCGCGGGCCGCCCCGTGTCACTCCCATGGACCGCCTGCGAGAGATATAGAGAGGCCGAAGCCCGGAGTGTCTAGGCCTAGAAGATCGAAATATTGATGTACTTCGACGGGTTCGCCTGCAGATCTTCGAGCAGCGCACTCAGCGTAAGGGCCGCGCTGTTCAGGCTCACGTAAAGCGTCTCGTCGGTCGAGAGACGCCCAAGAGTGCCTTCCCCCCGCTCCATTCGCCCAAGAACTGTGTTGAGTGATGCAACTGCTTCATCAAGGCTCTCACTCGTGCTGTTGAGCATGGCCATCGCGGAATCGGCCCTTGCGACAGCAGACGCGATGTCGGGCCCAGCCACAGACGCCGCTTCGAGGCCCTGGGCCGCGTTGGTCAGGCTGGCCGTGAGATCCGCGAGCGCACCGCGCTGGTCCCTGGTAACCGAGGACAGATCGCTGAGTAGTTGTTCGAGTTCACGTGCAGTCCCCTGCACCGACTCGACGGTTTCCTGATTAAGCATATCGTCGAATGATCCGAGGACCGACTCAGCACGTAGACTGAGCTTATCGACAGTTGCCATCATCCCACCACCTACGGCCCCTTCACCTTGGAGCGTGTCGAAGTCAGCATAAACTCCAGGGCCAGAGCCCCGCACGAGCTCGAGTGCTCGACCACCGAAGAGTCCAGATTCACCCATGACCGTTTCTGAGCCCACCGGAATCTGCCACCTGCCGTCAATCTCCATGGTGATCACGACCCGATCGTCCGCGACCATCTCGAAGTCGTGCACGCGACCGATGTTCACGCCCTGCATTTGAATGGGGTCGCCCGACCGGACACCGCCGGCATGGCTCACCTCAGTCACGAGCATATATCGCCCACGAAAGGTTGCCGGATCGGTCATGTAGAAAAGAACGACGATGGATGATATCAGCCCCAGCAGGACAAACATGCCTACCTGCGCTTCCTTGCCTCCCGCCCCTCGCGGCACTGCCGCAACGATGTCCTGATCTGACGCGCCTCGGCGTCGGCTCTCCGCATCTCTCATATCATGTCACAGCCATGTCGAGGGCGGCAAACGCTGCAGCCCGATCAACGAATGCCCGAACCACACGATCCGGGCTGTCTCTGAACTCTTGGGGCGTTCCGCAGAACCGAAGCGTGCCGCTATGCAGCATCGCAACCCGATCGCAAATGGTCAGACCCATTTCCACTTCGTGCGTGACCAAGAGCGAGGTCACCTCCAGCTCCCTCGAAAGGCGTTTGATCAGGCGTTCGACCGCCGCAGTGTTGATGGGATCGAGTCCGGTCGTGGGTTCGTCCCAAAGCAGGATCTCGGGACGACCCACGATCGCCCTTGCGATCCCAACACGTTTCTTCATTCCGCCCGACAACTCTGCCGGGAGTTTTCGTAGAATTTCCCGGGGCTCGAGGTTCACGATTTCCAGCGCATCCCATACCCGTCGCGCGACTTCTGCTCGCGACATTTTGATGAGTTCCTCTTCGGGAAGGCCCATCTCCACGTTTCCGAAAACGGTGAGGGAATCGAAGAGCGCTGCATTCTGAAAGACGTACCCAATTTTCTTTCGGATCGCCTCGAGACTTCCAGGAGGACCGTCGTAAACCGAGACGCCAGCGATCTCCACATCCCCGTAGTCGGGCACGATGAGCGACAAAGTCGTCTTGAGCAGAACACTCTTTCCGACGCCAGACGGCCCAAAGAGCGCAAACATTTCGCCGGTCTCAACCGTCAGGTCGACGCCTTGTAATACCGGGATGTCGAAGGCCTTGTGGATATCTTTGTATCTGATCATGGCGCGTGTCCTACTGCAGCAAGAGCGGCGGGAACATCGCGTCGACAATCAGGATCGTGAGGATCATGAACATGACCGCCTGCGTCGTCTGCAGCCCAACGCCCTCGGCGCCACCCTTCGTCCGGAGGCCCATGTGCACCGATATCAGCGGGATAACGAATCCGAACACGACAGCCTTGGATAGCCCATAGAACAGGTCCCAGCTATGCCAGAACAGCCGGGCACCGTAGAGGAATGTCTCCTGACCGAGGTCTGCTGATACGCCGGCCATTAGCATTCCGGCCCAGACACCGATCACATCCGCGAAGGCAACAAGGAGGGGCATGGTGATAATGCCCGCGATGATTCGGGGGGCAGCAAGGACCGCGATCGGATCTCGCCCCAGAGACTTAAAGGCGTCGATCTGCTCGGAAACCACCATAGTCCCCAGCTCGGCCGTGATTCTGGCGCCAATGCGACCGACAAGCACGATCGCCGTGAGCAGCGGACCAAGCTCAAGAACGATGCTTTGAACGACCAGTGTCCCAAGCACGTAACGCGGCGAAGACGACACCAGCTGATAGCCCCCCTGCTGGCTAGTTACAATGCCCGCGAGAGACGCCGTAACGAACACGATCGGGAGGCTCTGAACACCCATAACGTGCATCTGTGTGAGCACCTCTCTGCCGCTCACCTTGAGACGCACAATCGCCACAATGGAGGCCCAGGTAAGCATGCCCAGCGCACCCGCGTGATCGAGGGTGATGCGATAGGCGCGTCCGAGCTTGGCGAACCAGCCCGCCACGACGGATGTCAGAGGAAGTGCCACGACCCGGAGGCTACACCGATTATGAGGTGAGGTGGGATCTGGCCCATCAATCTAGGGCAGCATCCGCATGTACGAAAAATGAAATTTCGGCCCAAACATCTTGAAATTCAACCTTCGAGGGCATGAGCACGCACGCATCGGGTCGAGATACCGAGGGTGGAGTGCCGTGCGGTCTTGGCGCACAACGTCCTCGTGCGAGAGATGCGCCCGCGATCAGTCGAGCACCCAAGGAACCGGCACATGGGCGGGTGAACGATATACAACTAGGAACCCTACCCCCAAGCATCCCACTGGGTCTTCGCATGCCGTTGAACACGCTGCCCCATGGCGATACAGTCACCGGGTCCTCCTCCCTCTTCCTTCGCAGTGAATCCATGAGCAACACATCTCCACTCGCAGGTCGCACGGCACTCGTGACCGGAGCATCGGCCGGGATCGGCCTCGAGACCGCCCGCACACTCGCTCGTGCCGGGGCCGCCGTCGCGGTTACCGCGCGCAGGCCAGATCGACTCGAAGCCCTCTGCCAGGAAATCGAGTCAGCAGGCGGTCGCGCTCTGCCGATCGCCGGGGATGTGGCTTCGCTCGAGGACGTACAGAACGTAGTCGAGCGGACGCACGAAGCCTTTGGCAGCCTGGACATTTTGGTCAACAACGCCGGGATCATGCGCATCTCCCCGATTACGGAGAATCGCGTCGAGGACTGGGCCGCCATGCTAGATGTGAACGTGAAGGGCGTCCTCTATTTCCTGTCCGCCGTTCTCCCGATCATGACCGACCAGGGGTCAGGACACATCGTCAACGTCGGCTCCGTTGCCGGACGACGCCCGTTCCCGGGGGCGTCAGTGTATGCAGCGACCAAGTTCGCCGTTCGTGCCCTCTCGTGGGGTCTGCATCTCGAGCTCGGAAACGCTCACGGCATCCGCATCACCGATATCCAGCCCGGGTACGTGGCCACCGACCTGCTGTCGGACGACGCCGCAACCAGCGAGGCCTGGGACGAGGCATGGAAGGACCGGCGCACACTGAAGCCGGAGGATGTGGCCCGAACGATCGAGTTCGCGGTAACCTCACCGGACCATGTATCGGTCAGCGAGATACTGGTCAGGCCAACAGATCAACCCAGCTGACCGCTGCCGCCGTCAGCGACGATTCTTGCTGAACGAGCAACGGGGTGTCCAGCGTGAGCCGGACACCCCGTCTTATCAGCCCGTCACCGTGGAGGGCTCATTCGCCTTCACGGGCTACTGGGAGATCGGTCGTTCGTCCGTCGCACCGTAGTAGATGCCATTGAACAGGAAACCGAACGTGCCGTGCGGCTGGGCTCTGAACGTGATCTTCGGCCCGAACAGGAAGATCTTGCCCTGGCCGTAGTCAGCCTCGATTGCACCTACCCCGTCCTCTAGGTAACGCTCGCCCCATGCCCAGCCGCTCTTGAGTGGATTCGGTGTGTCGAACCAGCCTATGCGGCGGACACCCTGCGCTTCCGCACCTGCGGTAAGCGAGAACGTGGGGGAATGACTGAAGAGCACGTTCGTCCGGTCGGCAAAGCCATGAGTGAGCGGGCTCTCGTGCTCGATCTTCATGTCTAGAACTGAGCCGGGTGTGAAGTACTGCTCACGAGTCAACGGCTGGCCGTTCTCCACGAGATGGTTCTGGACGGGAAGTCCAGCATGGTACGCCAGATTCGCAGATGAACCGATCGCGATCGCAGCGCCACCCTCTCGAACGAAGTCGAGAATCTGCGGAACCGTGCCATCCTCCGTCACGCTTCCCATGCGGCGTCGGTACTCCTCAGGGACGGTCGCCGGATCCGGGCCACCACGGCCTCCGTATCCCCCACGACCACCACCGTCACCGGCCATCGCTGCCGGGAGCGGGATCGCTCCATCCTCGAACAGAAGAACGTCGTACTGATCCAGGTCGCCTGTGTCGAAGTCCGGCGGGAACAGCACGTCGAAGTCGAATTCAAAATCCTCGAGAATCATTCTCGTCCATCCGGACGGCATCGAACCACCGTACTGATCCCAGAGGCCGATCTTGACCGGCTCCAGCTCCATGGATGCGCCGAGTGGGACCACCCTAACGCCGATGAAGTCAAGTCCCTTTTCGGCGGCCAACGCCTCGATCAAGTCGCGATCCGCTTCGAGGTAGAAGGCACCCGCTGCGAACGCTGTCCCGCTCACGTCGATCGGATCGACAAACCATTGAACCGACCCACCAGCAGCTAATGCGCGATTGACTGCGACGAAGGCGTCATTGATGTGATCAGTTACGTATCCTATAGCGTTCGTGGGCCCGGCCACGACACCACCTGGAGGGGCGTCAACGACGTCGGGCACCAGCTCAAAGGGTCCGTCAAAACCTTCCATGACACGATCGAACTCGACACCCATCTGCCAAGCCAAGGTCCACCCGGTGTTGTCATACGGAGCGGTAGGAGGAGCACCAGGGAACGCAAAGTCGTTCGGATGCTGCTGCTGCTCGAACATGTCGAGGACGTGGGGACGGAATGCCTGATTCGCCTTCACCACGTATGAACCCGCAGGATATCCGGTACCCGCAACCATGAAGTCTGAAGTGGCCCGATGTACATCTACACCGTTGTACAGCAGCGTATTCACAAATTTTGTTGCGGTTAGAAAATCGCGCTGGTCCGCGGGGATAACAAAGCCACGGGGATTGCGGTCTGTCGGATCGCGGAGGATCCGCTCCCAATCGTCATGGTTCCCACGGTCCATGGCCTCGGCCGCCGCATCGATCTCGAATGGCAGCGTTGTCCACGAGTCCGTATTTCCGCGCTCAATGGAGTTCTGTCCCATCTGCCAGATGTTGAACAGAAGGTGATCGCTGTTTCGTGACGCGTAATCAAGCACAGCCCAGTTGGCGGTCTGTGAGTATTCAATCGACTGCCGGAAGTGCCAAATGCCGGGCTCAATCGGGAGCGGGAGGTCAGCCCGCGGCATCTGCTGCCGCGGGAGGAAGGGGATCTCGACCGGCGTCGGGTTTCCGATTGTTTCGGTCAACAGACCTATCATGTTCTTGAAATATGGCGTCGTGCGGAGGCCACCGTTCCACCAGGTAGAGTAGCTCGCTCCAGATCGCATCGTCGTTCCGCCCTTTCCCTCCAGCACCATACGTTGATGCATGTTCGAACCCACCCGGTCCAGTGACGTGATGATGAGCGGATCGAGATAGTGGTTCGGCGGGTCACGGAACGGCGGCGCGAACATGACAGTGCCCTGCGGTCCCGTCTGGTGATGATTGTAGACGATCTGCGGATACCACTCGCGGTACATGGAGCGGTTCATGTTCTGGCTCTCCGCCAGGGCCGCCATGTAGAAATCACGGTTGTTATCGTGGCCCGCGTACTTGTTGTACAGGACTGGAATCCCGCTGGAAGAGCGCGTCATCGGATCGTCCATCCGCATGTACCAGTCGGAGACCAGCGTCATTCCGTCTGGGTTCGCATGCGTCGCGAGGATGATCACATCGTCGAGAATTCGCATGGTTTCGACGTCTGTATACTCATTCAGCCGATAGACCATCTCAGTGAGCTGTGCCGCTCCCAACACTTCGGTCGCGTGCAGCCCCCCGTCGATCCAAATGACGGCCTTCCCTTCTGCGGCCAGCGAGAGGGCCTCTTCGCGGCTGACACCGTCCGCCTTTGCCAGCTTCGCGCTGATCTCACGGTAGCGGGCGATATTAGCCTGGTTCTCAGGCGACGTGATGATCGCCTGGATATGAGGACGACCCTCCTCGGTCAGACCGAGAGTGTCTAGCACCATTCGGTCTGACTGGTTCGCCAACGTGATGAAGTACTCGTGGAGGGCCTCGTAGTTGAACAACACGTAGTCGGCGCCAACCTCGTGCCCAAAATGCTCGGTGGGCGTGGTTACACGCTCCTGGGCGAATGCCTGCATGGCGGCGACGAACGCGACCACGAGAGGCAACGCGAAACGAACAGAGATTTTCAGCATGGCCTTCGATACTCCAAATCAGATAGCTGTGGGGAGCGCATTTCTGCACCCACGCCTTGCTCGGTACGCAGGCTCGCGCCGACATTGCGCCGTTGCAAAACGTTCCCGAGATCAAGGTTCCGTAATGTATAGACACGTACGTGCCCTGCCTCTGTTGAGTGCCGCGACAGCTCTCCTAGCCGGATCAGTCGAAGCTCAACAGTCATTGTATACGATGGTTGCGGAGCCAACGGCTGTTGAAGTCACGGTTGGCGCATCCGCGCCCCTGACGGTGACAGTGCTCGATGCGTCTGGTGCCACTCTGGAGATACCTGTCCGATACGCTGCCCCGCGTGGGTCACTTCGAGTCCGGGATGGTGTGGTCCAGGGCCTTGAAGCCGGAGATTTCGAGATCGTTGCGACGGCGGCGCTTCCGGCCGACTTCGCGGGTACCCCGCCCACACTGCGTATCCCGGTGTCGGTACGTTGGCCCGCGATCGCTCGGGTGGAAGTCACCTCTTCCTCTACATCGCTCTACGCAGGAACCACGATCACCCACTCCACCCGCGCCTTTCACGGAGATGACTCGAGACGGCCCGACATCGAGGCCGTCTGGCTGAGTTCTGATCCGAGCATCGCCAGTGTGGATCGGTTTGGATCAGTAACGGCACATGCCGCGGGAGGGGTGACCATTACGGCGACGATCGAGGGCGCGCAGTCCGAGGTTTCGTATGACGTTGCCGCGTTCCCTGCGACAGCACTGACGATTGAGGGCGGTGCAGAAACGGCGTTGACCGGTGACGTGCTTCATTTCGAGGCGGCCGGGATCGGAGAGGCGGGCACGGTAAGAGATCTCCCCGTGACCTGGGCCTACGCTTTCGTGCCAGATGACTCGATCCGGGCACCGGCCGCGGCCGCGACGGTGGAAAACGGCGCTTTCGTGGCCGAGATCCCAGGCCGGTACACTGTGCTGGCCCTGGCCGGACCTCTGGTGGCACGCGCTACGGTGGAGATTCATGGGCGGGAAGCCGTGCGAGAGATCGAGCTGCAGGGTCGCGGTTCGGTCAGCTCATCCCACACCTCCGACCTGTGGGTCTATGAAGGGCTCGACGGTCGTGACTACGCAGTAACCGGTACTTGGTCCGCATCGGGCTGGGCGTTCTTCTGGGACGTGACCGATCCGACGAACATCACGAAGACCGATTCCATTCAGGTCGACGCACGCACTGTGAACGACGTGAAGGTGTCCCCCGACGGCCGGTACGCGGCGCTTTCGCGAGAGGGTGCATCCAATCGCCGAAATGGTGTGGTCATCCTGGATCTGGCAGACCCTCGGCATCCGGTGATCGCGTCGACATTCGATTCGGACGGTGTCACCGGTGGCGTCCACAACATGTTCGCGACCAATGACTATCTCTTCGCGCTCGCGGGCGGCGACAAGTATGTGATCATCGATGTGCGTGACCCGTACGCGCCAACGTTCGTAAGTGAGTACAACCATCCGGACAGTCGCATCCACGATGTGTGGGTCCACAATGGAATCGCTTATTCCTCCGAGTGGCAGACCGGTGTAGTCGTCGTGGACGTCGGCAACGGAGAGTGGGGCGGATCTATCGAGAATCCGGTCTTCGTGACCGCAGTGCCCTACCCCGTTGGTGCGACACACGCTGCGTTCCCCTACCTCCAGGAGTCGACCGGACATTTCTATCTCTTTCTGGGTGACGAGATCAGCGGCGGTCGCAATCAGGCGTGGGCTGGTGAAGGCGCCGACAATCAGCCGTACGACCCGGAGACGGGCACGGGCGGTGTCCAAGGGCGCATGAGTGGATACCTGCACATCATCGACTTCACCGACCCCGAGAATCCACGTGATGTAGCACGCTACGAAGTTCCCCAAGCCGGTGCTCATAACGTCTGGGTCGAAGACGACGTGCTGTACCAGGCCTACTACAAGGGCGGGTTACGAGTAGTCGACGTTTCCGGAGAGCTCATGGGCGACCTGGGACGTCAGGGCCGAGAGATCGCGATCTACAAGCCGCAGGACCCAGCGGGATTCCTAGCGAATCAGGTGAGCGTCTGGGGCGGGCAGCCGTACAAGGGACACGTCTTCTTCAGCGACATGAACTCAGGACTATGGTCCGCGAAGCTCGCACCGAAGGGGCGGCCAATTTCTTGACGCTACTGGACCGGGTCCATCCGCCAGAAGATGATGCCCCCGGCCTGCTGCCCCACTCCGACGGATCCGACCATCTCGAAGCTCTGGAGATCGTAGACGTCAACCTTCCCAGGCTCAGCGCCCTTCCCTTCGACACTTACGAAGGCGTAGCGAGAGTCTGAGGTAACCGCGACCCCGTGCGTGACAGTCGTTGTGCTCGGTACGACTGCCCTGCTCTCGCCAGTGGCCGCATCGAAGAACTGTACTTGACCGGCGCTCTTCAGGGAGGCAACCAGCACGGTTCCGTCCGGCGTGATCCCCAGATTGTATGGCGCGCGGCCGGTCGGGAACTTCCGGACCAACGACCAGTCCGCGCGGTCGATCACGAGGATCTCGTCGGACTTGTTGCACGCGACGTAGAGCGTCTGATTGTCCGGAGCCGGCTCGACCCAGGTCGGCGAACACGAGGGTTCGGACATGGCGCCCATGGGCGCCATGCTTTCTGAGCCCCGAATCATCCCGTTCGGGCCAGTCAAGACCTCCGGGGCGGCATAGCCGGTGAGAGCAACCTCCCGGCCTGTCGCAACCATAAACCGCCGAGAGACCTCGAAGGTACGCGTGTCGATCTCGACCATCTGGTCGTCCATCATGCAGTTCGAATACGCGTACAGCCCGTCCGGCGACATGCGGAGTCCGTGCGGCATCGTGCATGTCGCGATCTGGTCGACTTCGACCATGTCAGGGGTGTAGACCACGGATACCGTGGACGCCACGTGCTCACCGTGCAGGTTGAAATTCGCGACGAAGGCATAGAGTCCGTCGGGAGTCAGATCGAGGGTTGCAGGGAAATTTCCGAGCAGAATCGGTGCAGCGACAAGCGTGTCGGGACCAGCCGCGAACTTCCACATCTTGCCGTCCGGCACCCCGTGCGCGGTGGTCATGTAGAGGTACTTCCCGTCCGGCGACACGTTCAGACCGTGCGGCCCCTCGGTCTCGACAGAAATCTCACCGACCGGAGTCGTTTGGTCGATCGACACGCCGGAGGCGTCAAACTTGATCCGGTGGATGAGATCGGCCGACTCCGCACCGACGTACGCGTAATACGCAGCAGCAGGCGCGGCCGAAGCAGGAGTCGGCGCCGACGTGGTACCCGCGGAGCCACCGCCACATGCAGTGAAGAGGAGAAGAACGGCGGCCGACTGGCAAATGCGTTTGTTCATGATCGACGATGGATCCTGATCGGTTGAGCGCCTCGGTTGCTGCCACGCAGGTTCAACACGATTGTATCAGCTTGGCGGCTTCCGGACTCCGGGGATGCTCCCCGCAGCGGATTAATAGGCCGAACACGATGGACCTTATCAAGGGAGCAGAAGCACGATGAGAAGGAACCTTGCTTGGACGCTCGTGGCCACGGCCCTGTGCGCGTCGCCCGTCATCGCTCAGGACGCCTCCCTCGATGCGGGCCTATTGGTCACTCAGCTGGTCGCCGAGCCCGCTGAAGTTTCATTCGAAGCCGGGACGAGCACACCACTGGTCATCCGAGCCCTCGATGCATCGGGCAACAGAGTGAACGCCGAGCTTCGCATTCGCGGGCGTGGCGTGAGCTACACGGATGGAATCGTCACTGCCACCGAGGGTGGTACTGCGATGCTGATCGTCTCCGTCGTTCTTCCAGCTGATGCGACCCAGCAGCCGGCAACCTTGACGTTGCCGATCAACGTTACTTGGCCAGCCGTCGCGACCGTCGAGGTCGCTCCCCTCCAGGAAGGGGTCCTCTATTCGGGCACTCAGGTGCGATACGGAGCCGCTGCATTTTTCTCCAGTGGTGAAGAGCACACGCAGCCCAGTTTCTCGTGGACGACATCGAATGCGTCAGTCGCCACGGTAAATTCGCGCGGTAACGTCACCGCACATGCGGCTGGATCCGTCACCCTGACAGCGTCCTTTGACGGCGTCCGCGGAACCGTTTCTCTCGACGTTCCTGCACTCCCGGCCACCTCGCTCGAGATCGCCGGCGGGTCGGACCAGGCCCGACAGGGTGACGTCCTGAGCTTTGACGCCGTGCTGACCGGTCAGGGCGGTCCGGTCACCGATGCGCCCGTGTTCTGGACGGTGTCCTTCCAGCCGGACGACTCGATCAACGCCCCCGGCGGTGGTGGGATCATCAGCAGCGGGAAATTTGTCGGAGAGGTGCCGGGCCTCTACACCATCATGGCTTCGGCTGGAGACCTCGTGGCTCGCACCACGGTCGACGTGGCACCTCGCGAGGCTGTGCAGGAAATTCAGGTTCACGGTCAGGGATCGGTCTCGGATGTCCACACCTCCGACCTCTGGATCTACGAGGGCAACGATGGCCGAGACTACGCAGTAACCGGCACCTGGGGCGCCAATGGCTGGGCCTACTTCTGGGACGTGACCGATCCGACGAACATCGCGAAAACGGACTCGATCCTGGTCGATGCTCGTACGATCAACGACGTGAAGGTCTCACCCGATGCCCGGTATGCTGCCTTGTCCCGTGAGGGCGCCTCGAACCGCCGGAACGGTGCAGTCATTCTGGACCTCGCGGACCCGGCGCACCCGATTATCGCCTCGACCTTCGACACCAACGGCGTCACAGGCGGGGTGCACAACATGTTCGCCACCGAAGACTACCTCTTCGCGCTCGCCGGTGGTGACAAGTACGTCATCATTGATGTGACTGACCTGTCGAATCCGACCTATGTGAGCGAGTACAACCACCCTGACAGCCGGATTCATGATGTGTGGGTGCACGACGGCGTGGCTTACTCGTCCGAGTGGCAGAACGGGGTGGTAGTCGTTGATGTCGGGAACGGCCAATGGGGTGGATCCATCGACAACCCGGTCTACGTCACGAATGTCCCTTATCCCGTCGGCGCGACCCACGCCGCCTTTCCCTACTATCAAGAAGACACGGGCAAGTTCTACCTCTTCCTCGGTGACGAGATCATGAACCGCGAAGGTGCAGCGTGGGGCGGCGCCGGCCTGGGCGGTATCCCGCAGCAGGGCGGGACACCGTCAGTTACACGGGGCTACATCCACATCATCGACTTCACCGACCCGGAGAACCCGGTCGATGTTGCTCGGTATGAGGCCTCCGAGTTCGGCACGCACAACCTGTGGGTCGAAGACGACATGCTCTACGTCGCCTACTACGAGGGCGGCGTACGCACGGTGGACGTCTCCGGCGAGCTGATGGGCAATCTCGCGACGCAGGGACGTGAGGTCGCTGTCTACAAGGCGAACGACCCCAACGGATACGTGTCCAACGCTCCGATGGCCTGGGGCCCCCAGCCCTACAAGGGCAACCTGTTCTTCAGTGATTTCAACTCCGGCCTCTGGTCAGTCAAAGTGATGCCGAAAGGGCGCCCGATCTCTTGAGTCAGTGAGTGGGGGCAGTCGCCATCCGGTGGCTGCCCCCGTTAGCTTTTCCACACGATGGCTACGCTATTGCTCATAGTCGGGGTCGCACTCGCGATCTCGTTCCTCTGCTCGATTCTCGAAGCAGTGTTCCTCTCCATCTCCCATTCCTACGTCGCGATCTTGAAGAATCGCGGTGAGTGGTCGGGGGAATGGCTGGAACAGGCGCGCAAGAATGTCGACGAGCCAATCGCGGCGATCCTGACTTTGAACACGATCGCGCACACCGTGGGTGCGACGATGGCGGGCGCGCAGGCAGCGGTGGTATTCGGGGAAGCGAAAGTGGGCATCTTCTCGGGTGTCCTCACACTGGCGGTCCTGCTCGCGACCGAGATCATCCCAAAGACCATCGGCGCAACGTACTGGAAGAGACTGGCGACACCATCCGCGTACGTGCTTCAAGGAATGGTCCTAGCGATGAAGCCGGTGCTGATCCCCCTTGGTTGGCTCTCGGGGCTGCTCACCGGACACGCGCACGGCCCCACCGTCAGTCGTGCCGAGATCCAGGTACTCGCAGAGATTGGTCGCCGGGAAGGCACCCTGGACGACGACGAGTTCTCGGTCGTGTCCAACGTGATCGGGCTAGACGAGGTGTCGGTCGGCGAAGTGATGACGCCTCGGACCGACATGATCGGAATCGCTGCGAGTGCCACGATCGAGGACGCCCAGTCCATGATGCTCGACACCGGCCATCTGCGGCTGCCCGTGTTCGAGGAGAACCTCGACAACATCACCGGGGTGATCCTCGGCCGGGATGTATGGCGGGCCCAGCGCGACGGCCGAGTGTCGCTGCAAGGCGTGATCCGGCCGGTGCCGTTCGCGCCGAGCTCCAAGCGCGTCGAACACCTGATCCCCGAAATGCGGGCACAACTCACCAAGCTGGCCATCGTGGTGGACGAATTCGGTGGAACGGCCGGGCTCGTCACCCTCGAAGATCTGATCGAGGAGATAATCGGCGAAATACAGGACGAGCACGAAGGTGATGAACCATCCGCCTTCCAGGAATTGCCGGGAGGCCGTGTCCGGGTGTGGGGGGGGACGTCTCTCCGAGAAAGCTCTCAGCGACTCAATTTTGAGCCGACCGAGGATGAAGAAGATGGGTTCGAGACGATCGGCGGCCTAGTATTCGGTCGCCTCAACAGGATTCCCGTGGTTGGCGACGAAGTCCTGCTCGACTCAGGTACGCTCCTAGTCACCCAAATGAGTGGCCGCCGGATCGAGTATCTGCTGTTTCAGGCAGTGGGCGCGGAGTCTGGGTCAGACTGAGCCGGTGGGCTCTCGGCCGACACCACCGGGGGCTGAAGCGTCACCCTCTGCAGTCTTCTCAGCGGCCTCGCGGGCTCGCTCTTCCTGCTCCTCGAACCAGAACGAGATCGCAAGCAGAATTGCTCCGCACGTGATCGCCATGTCAGCGACGTTGAAGATCGGAAAATCCCACAGCCAGAGATCGACCGGGCCAAGGAAGTCCACGACCCCTTCGCTCCACCTCATGCGGTCATAGAGGTTCCCGACCGCGCCTGACACGACAAGAGAAATCGATCCGATTCTCAGGTAGTCACGGTCCTCCGCCTGGCGGAACAGCACGGTCAACAAGCCAAGCGCGATGATCGTGACCGGAATGAAGAACCAGCGCGAGTCCTCGCCCACCCGTATGCCGAAAGCAGCGCCCTTGTTGAAGGCGAGAGTCAGCGGGAGCAGTCCTCCGAAGAGCTCACTGCTCTCGAACTCCAGTGCAACCAGCGCCCAACTTTTCGTCATGACATCGAGTGCAATGATAGCCGGGAAAGTGAGACCGAAAATGAGATATTTAGGACGCACGGAGTTCGTTCCTGAGCAAGCGGAGAGTCGAGCGAAATCTGGGACCCGAAGGCGCGATCCCCAACGTCTCCAGAACCGTTAAAGTAAAAGGCACTTACGCCGTCTGGACTCGATCGTTCCCCCGAATCGCGCAGGCTACATGACAGGGTTATGCCCAGCTGCTTTTCAGGCTCCAGTCTTTGGCCGGAGGGCGGTGAAAAGTGCAGACTAAAAGGAGTTAGTTGGCCCGACTCGATGGTTGTTGTCAAACGCCCGTGCTCTTCTTGCCTTGGGGAAATCCAGATGAGAGTAATCCTAGCAACCGTCCTCGCAGCCCTCGCTGCGTCACCGGTTCATGCGTTCCAGCTCGACCGGGAGACTGAGTCTCGCATTGACGCTGTGTTTGCTGAGTATGACCGGACGACGGGACCGGGGTGTGCGCTGGGGATCGTGAGCGACGGCCGCCTCGTGTTCGACCGAGGCTACGGCATCGGCCATCTGGACCACTCCATACCGCTTCGAAGCTCATCTGTCTTCTACCTAGCGTCGGTCTCGAAGCAGTTCACGGCTGCTTCTGTGTTGATCGCCGCTCACGAGGGATTCCTCTCACTGGATGACGAGGTAGGGAAGCATCTACCAGAGTTTCAGGACTACGGCACGCCGGTCACCGTTCGAAACTTGGTCCACCACACCAGCGGGGTCCGCGACTACCTCACATTGATGAGCCTCGCAGGTATCCCGTTCGAGAATATTCTTTCCGACGAGGACATGCTCGGCCTGATCGTTCGGCAGACGGAACTCAACTTCGACCCCGGAGCCGAGTATCTCTACAGCAACTCCGGATACGTCATGTTGGCCGAGATCGTGAAACGAGCCACGGGTCGGTCTCTGCGGGAGTACGCCGATGAGAAGATCTTCCGGCCACTGGGCATGATGGACACGCACTTTCACGATGACCGTGTGCACGTAGTGACCGACAGGGTCTTGAGCTATGACGAGCGGGATGAAGGGGGATGGGCCACCAACTATCTCATGAACTTCGACAAGGTTGGGGATGGAGGCCTCTACTCAACGATCGAAGATCTGGCTCGGTGGGACTCCGCGTTCTATGAGGACGTCTTCGGCATCGCAGACTTTGCCGACAAGATGTACAGGAGAGGTGTCCTCGTCGGAGGTGACACTATCAACTACGCACGTGGGCTTGGGGTTGGCGTTCGGCGCGGCCTTCCGCGAGTGGCCCACGGTGGCGGCATGATGGCATTCCGGACCATGCTCGCGAGATATCCGGTTCAGCGAACCACAGTGATCACCCTATGTAACCAGGGTTCCGCTAACTCGGGGGCGCTGAGCGCTGCGGTTGAGGACATTGTCCTCGAGGCGGCCTTCCTCGAGGACTCTCCACCAATACAGACCGAATCCGGTGCGGAGGAAGGGGGGGCTGACCACCTCATCGTGCCGCAGGCGGTTCTCGAGACCCTGGCGGGGGCATACGCTTCGGAGGAACTGGGCTCCACCTGGGTACTTGAAGCCAGTTTAGGCGAGCTGATCCTGAAACATCCGGGTGCAGATTCTCTCAACTTGACCGCGGACAGTGAGACCGAGTTTTCCAGTTCTGGACTTGTCTTGAGCTTCGTGCGCGAGGGTGATCGGGCCGTGGCCTTTGTTCTCCAAGCGGGCCGCGTGCAAAACTTGCGTTTCGACAGGGTGCGTTAGCTGACCATCTCGTGTCGGAGGCCTCGAGCCACCTAACAAGCCATTGCTACTGGCACGGGCTCGCTGGACGGGTAAGTCAGGTCACTGTTGTGGTTTGTCACGAGGCCGCCCGTGCAGCAGAATGACGAGACGTTAGGAAGCCTCTTTCTGGGATTTAGACCTATCCGCTGTCGAATCGGCATGAGATCTGGATTGACCGTCGCGTGCGCGGGCGTGGCCTGCTTGCTAAATCCCCCTCCGGCGGCGGGGCAAGCGGAGGACTGGGGCTCTCTGGATCGGTACCGCGAGGCTAACGAGCGCCTCGGTCCACCCTCACCGGCTGAAGCCAGAGTGGTGTTCTACGGTAATTCCATCACCGAAGCGTGGGCTGTCCATTTCGAAGAGATGTTCCCGGGCAAGCCATACGTGGGGCGAGGCATCAGCGGGCAGACCACGCCGCAAATGCTGGTGCGTTTTCGCCAAGACGTGATCGCGTTGGAGCCCTCGGTTGTGGTGATCCTCGCGGGGACGAACGATATCGCGGGCAACACGGGTCCATCGACTCAGGCCATGATCCAGGACAACCTCGCCTCGATGGTAGAGTTGGCCCAGGCGAATGGGATCAGCGTCATACTGTCGTCGGTGCTGCCGGCGTCGGAGTACCGTTGGCGACCGGGTCTCGAGCCGGGCCCCAAGATCGTCGCCCTCAACGCTTGGATACGAGACTACGCTGACGCGCATCGTGTCGTGTACCTCGACTACCACACCGCGATGGCGGACGAAGATCTGGGCCTCGGACAGGAGTTGTCGCCGGACGGTGTGCATCCCAACCGGTCGGGCTACCGATTAATGGCGCCGCTTGCCGAGGCCGCGATCGAGAAGGCACTACGCGAGAGATGATATGGAGGTCCGACCGCGCGGCTTCCTAACAAGCGATTGCTACTGACACGGGTCACCTGATGGGCAGCGGGCCACTCGCCTTCGGCTCGCGCCCCTTGTTCGCATGCGGTCCGTGCAGCAGACTCGCGAGACGTTAGGCGGCGCCAAAGCGGGTCCCTGTCATGGATCAGGAACCCCTTCCCCTTGACCGGGTTGACGCTGACGAAGGGCCTGTGGTATTACTTGCGGCTGCTATTTTCTCGACCGACCAGAATCATGTCCCTCGCCGATTCTCCCCCTGTGCTCGTGAACACTAGCCCTCCCCACGGACCTTCTGACCCATCTCGCCCAGGGGGCTTGAGGCTGCGGACTCGGCCCAGCGTGCGGGCCGGAGGCGTGAATCGCGGGAGAGTGCGGCGTCTACTCCGAGCCTTTGCACCGGGTTTGTTGCTACTGGCGGTACTGGGTGGCGCGGCGAGCGCTCAGGACGTACGGGTTACGGTGCGGGTTGAGAGCGAGGGCACGCCCGTCGAGGGAGCGCAGGTTTCGTCTGAGAGCCGCGGTGCGGTGACTGACGCGACCGGCGTGGCGGTTGTACGCCTCCCGGCGGGAGATCACCTGCTACGGGTGACGCGGATCGGGTACGCCGCGGCGGAGATCCCGCTGACGGTCTCGACCCTGGTGGACACGACGGTCGTGGTAGAACTCGAGCAGGAGGCGATCGAGGGCGAGGAGATTCTCGTCCTCTCCACCCGTTCGGGGCGCCGGATTGAAGACGAGCCGCTCCGGGTCGAGGTCGTGTCACGCGAGGAGATCGAAGAGAAGCTCCTGATGACTCCGGGAGACATCGGCATGCTCCTCAACGAGACGGCCGGACTTCGCGTCCAGCCCACGGCGCCCTCCCTGGGCGGTGCGAGTGTGCGGATTCAGGGGCTGCGGGGAAGGTACACGCAGATTCTGTCCGACGGCCTGCCGCTCTATGGTGGCCAGACGGGCGCGCTCGGTCCGCTCCAGATCCCACCTATGGACCTGGGCCAGGTCGAGGTCATCAAGGGGGCAGCCTCGGCGCTCTATGGTGCGACTGCACTCGGGGGCGTCGTGAACCTCATTTCGCGGCGGCCGAAGAACGAACGTGAATTCCTGTTGAATCAGACGACACTGCGGGGGACGGATGCCGTTCTGTGGCTCGCTGGCGAGCCGACCGAACGATGGGGCTACACGCTTCTGGCGAGTGGACACCGCCAGGACTACGCGGACGTCGATGACGATGGGTGGGCAGACCTGCCAGCGTTTCGACGAGTCACGGCTCGGCCGAGGCTGTTCTGGAACGATGGGGACGGCAGTTCCGTGTTTGTGACCGTCGGGGGCATGATCGAGGACCGCGACGGCGGTACCGTCCCCGGAGGCACCACTCCAGCGGGGACCGAGTATGTGGAGGCGGTCGAGACGAAACGATTCGACGGGGGACTCGTCGGGACCTGGCTGCTCTCCGGCACGCGACGGGTCGCGGTACGCGGATCCGCCACGCTACAAGACCATGACCACACGTTTGGGCTGGCGCGGGAGCGAGATGTGCACTCGACCCAGTTCGGGGAAGTCGCTCTCTCTGGGCAGGACGGGGACCATCTGTGGGTGGTCGGCGCCGCGCTGACGCACGACGGCTACGACGCGGAGGACGTACCGGCGTTCGACTTCAACTACACCACCCCGGCGCTCTTCGCACAGGACGAGTACTCGCTAAGCCGGAGTGTCACTCTCTCGGCGAGTGCCCGCTTCGATCACCACAGCGAATACGGTGCGTTCGTCAATCCAAGGCTGTCGGCTCTGTTTCGGCCCGGCGCGTGGGTGATGCGTGCCTCCGTGGGTAGCGGATACTTCGCGCCATCCCCCTTCACCGAAGAGACGGAGGCCGTGGGGCTGGGTCGACTCAATCCGTTCAGTAGTCTGGAGGCGGAGCGTGCGGTGAGTGCGATGGCCGATATCGGGCGCGCCTGGGGTCCCTGGGAAGCGAACGCCACGCTATTCGGATCCAGGGTGGCCGACGCCCTTGTCGTGACTCCAGACGGAACCGGAAATGTGACGCTCTCGAATTCGTTGGAACCGGTGCGCACGTGGGGTACCGAGCTGTTGGCCCGTTACCACAACGGCCCGATCCACGCGACCGGAACACACGTATACACGAACTCGACGGAGGGCGTCCCCGCGGGTGGAGGCAGGCGGGCGGTGCCGCTCACGCCGCGACACACGCTCGGGCTCGTCGGCGCATGGGAGTCCGAGGACAAGGGTCGCTTCGGAGTGGAAGTCTACTACACGGGTCTCCAATCACTCGACGAGAATCCCTACCGGAGTGAATCGGAGCCGTATTGGATTCTCGGCTTCCTGGTCGAACGCCGCTTCGGCCCGGCCCGGCTATTCCTGAACTTTGAAAACATCCTCGACGCTCGACAGACGCTGCACGAGCCGCTGGTTCTTCCGTCTCAGAGTCTGGAGAGTGAGTGGGTCACCGACGTCTGGGCTCCGCTCGACGGTAGGACGCTCAATGGCGGGGTGCGCCTGATGTTCTGACGGCGGCATGGAGTCCGTCTGGCACACCGTCTGCTTCCCTCCCGTCCTATTCGAAAACTCCGACGAGCGTCAAAGCGAATGCGGACAGCAGGTTAGTCGGCCTGGATCCGCGGATCGTGGGTCCGGGTTCGTGCGTTTTGGAACGGGGCAGGGTGCAGACGTTTCTCTACGTGTTGGCGCTCCTCAGTCTGGCGAAAGCCGACGACCATTTACGCCAGTTCGGTGAACTTTCCCCCAAAAGTTCGCCAAAATGGCAAAAATGGGGGTGCCATGATTCTGCTTTGCCATCAGATGGCGCGCATTTGCCGGCAGCCGAAGCCATCAGAGAAGGTCGCACTCGCGATGCAACTTGCTGATCTGTGGAAGCGAGCATGAGAGCAACCTGCACAGTTTGCCCAAATACGAAGCGGGCCAACACCATGAAGATGTTGACCCGCTCCTAGTTGCGAGGTTATCGCAACCAGTGGAGGCGGCGGGAGTCGAACCCGCGTCCGCCTTTGAATCCAGCAGAGCCGCTACGTGCGTAGACCACTATCGATCTCGCCGCGGTCGGTCAGTGGTCAACCGGGTCCGCAGCCAGCCACCTTAAATCTCGTTCCCTAACCCGGTGGCATGACCAGGGAACCAGCCCGAATTATCGACGTCTCGGAGGACCGCCTCAGGCGGGCGATCCAGGAGACGGGCTACTAAGGAAGAACCTTAAGCGGCCATCGCCATATCAGTGTTGGCAATTAAAAGTTTTCCCAGGGTTTAACGAGGACCAAGAACCTCGGCACGCTGCTCCACGTTCACCAAACACGTCGAAACCGGGACGCCCCCGATGACAGTGCGACCGGCCCTGGGGCCGTCCGCTTCGTGGATCTGTCAAACATCTTTGTAGAATCTAACACCAGTGCGCGACAGAGGTTCGAAATGCAGGTGAACTACCCTGCCTGAGCCGTCGCCAGATGCTGCTCCCGGTACGCCTGAAGCAGCACCTCCACATCCTCGAGTGTGGTCGACTGGAAGAGTTCCGTCCGCAGTGTCCGCCCATCGGGAAGTCCCTTGGTATACCACCCAAGATGTTTGCGGAAGTCGATGATGGCCCGGTCGGGGTCTGTCTCGAACGAAATTGCGTTACGAGCATGCTCGAGGCAGATCTCGAAACGCTCGTCCACTCCCGGTTCAGGCGGCACGGGCAGGCCGTCAAGCGCAGCTCTGGCCTGCGTGAAGATCCACGGGTCACCGTGTGAGCCTCGGGCGATCATGATCCCTGCGCACCCAGTCTCTTCGCGCATGCGCCGGGCGTCCTCTCCGGTTTTGATATCGCCGTTCCCGATGACCGGGACTTCCAAGGCTTCGACGAGATCCGCAATTTCATGCCAGCGTGCGTGCCCGGAGTACATGTCGGCCCGAGTCCGCGGGTGGATACACAGGGCCTTCGCGCCAGCTTGCTCGCACCGGAGGCCAATGGCTACCGGATCTCGAGTCGACTCGTTGAATCCGCTCCTGATCTTTACCGTCGTGGGCAGGTCGGTGGCATCGTCTACCGCGCGAATCAGGACATCGACCAGATCCAGATCGCGAAGGCACCCTGACCCACCGTTCCGCTTCACGACCTTCTTCACAGGGCATCCGAAATTGATGTCGATGAAGTCTGGTCCGTAGCTCTCCGCCACAAATGCAGCCGCGTCTGCCATCATCCCTGCATCCGCCCCAAAAATCTGAATCCCGATCGGGCGTTCCGCTTCGTCGAAGCGGAGGTATTCACGAGATCTCTTGCTATTCATGACGATGCCGGCCGCGCTGACGAACTCGCTCACGAGCACGTCGGCCCCGAACCGCCGGCAAAGCCTGCGGAACGGGGATTCACTCACACCGGCCTGCGGAGCCAGGTAGAGGGGCACGGAGTCGCCAGCAAGCAACTCGAGAGCGTCAATGGACATGTTAGAAGCTACCACAGCCCGGAATCCGAAGAAGGATTCCGGGGTACAGGGATGCTCCTCGGGGCCGTGTGTTGTATTGTCGCCCCGCTACATCTCTCATGACCGATCGACAAACGCCGGGAGGCGGTACATGAGGTTACGGGAACTCTTCACGGAAGACGCCGTGAAACTCGACCTCGAATCCGATACGAAGGACGGCATTCTCAGCGAACTCGTCGGGTTGCTTTGGCTCGACGGAATCTCTGCTTCAAAGCTCTACCAAACCTTGAAGCGGCGAGAGAATCTCGGATCGACGGGTATTGGAAAGGGGATCGCCATCCCTCACTGCCGCTCACTCGTCGTGAATCAGCTGCGACTGGCTTACGGCCGCCGAACTTCGGGAATGGACTTCAATGCAATCGACAACGCGCCAGTCCAGAATTTTTTCCTGATCATCGCGCCACCGCTCGAGGTTTCGAATCAGTACCTGCCGGTGCTGGGCAAGATCGCGCAGTTCGCGAAGGACCCGGAGGTCCCGGGCCTGCTGGCGGGACTCGACTCAGTCGAAGGCTTTCTCTCGCTTCTCAGCGAGAAGGCACCGTAGGCGAAACCTGGTGAAGCGACCCGAACGAGCGTCCTACTTCCTCACGTACATCTTGCGCGTGATCGGCTTGAGTCCGTTGACCGAGAGTTGCATGAGGTAGATGCCCGACGAAACTTGGCGGCCCATCTGATCGGTGCCATCCCAGTAGGCTTCGTACCGACCCGGCTGTGTATACTCGAGTTGATCGACGGCGACACCTTGCCCGGACGGATGCCTGAGCGCTACCGGGCTCGCGACAATCTGCGTCAGAATGTTGAAGATGCGGATGGACACAACGGCAGAACGCCCCTCGACGAAGAGTCCCTCCGCAAGCGTGAAGGGAATGTTGGTCTCAGGGTTAAACGGGTTTGGATAATTCTGATCGAGCTGGAATCCGTCCACCTGTCCGCTTTGCAAGGGTCCCCCGGTGTCCTGAGCGGACAGGCCAGCGGCGGCGCAAAGCAGGACTAGGAGGACAGACAAGACGCCAGTCGTGCGCCTCATCGGGACCTCCGTAAACCAATTGTGCAGTAGCTAAACGTCAATCGCGCTCCAAGTGTGATTGCCTTTGGCACGCATCCCTGTTGCATACTACGGACGGCCTTCGCGAGGGGTCAAGCAACGGCACGAATTCGAGGTAAGGAACGAGGGGTTCATGCACTATGATACCGTGTCAGCCACAATTCGTTGCCTCGACAGCCGTAGTTCGGTCGCGATCAGCCTACGGGCCTAGCCTTTGATCAGGTTGGAACGTCCCTGCCCCGATCATGACGAACGGTAGAGCCACGCCCGTCAAAGTAATTAAGTAGCGGAATGAGGTGTTTTCTCGAAACCGGTAGCGCATCGCGAAACGCCCCTGGCCCGAGATCTGACTTGCCGGCCAATGTCTCGTGGATGCGGCCCTCGGCCGCGTCGAGGGCCGCCGAGGGGATGTAGAGCCCGTCTGCGATGGCCCTGACCTCGTCGAGGCTTTCAAGCCGACGAAGGAGTGATTTGAAGTCAGCATGCGTCCGGACAGACTCTGGCAGTTCCTCTAGGAACGGGGCGGCCAATCCATCCACGGACAACGCCTCCATGAGTCTGGCCGAGGCCTCGCTCTGTTCTGGCGTCGGTTCTGGCCGAAAATCCGGGAGGCGCACACCGCCCTGTACTTCCTCCAGCCGCCCATTCTCGACAAGTCGACCCAGACAGGCGTTGGCCAGCTCAATCGGCGCCCAGGCCGGGAGCACAGCCCGCACCGCAGCCAGCGGCGCTTCGACACGAAGCGAATCGGATGCGTGGGCGACAGCCACTCCTGCCAGCAGACGACGCTCCGCTTCATCGGCGACTGCTGCTGAGAAGACCATTGAGCCGGCAGTGATTGCGCCATCCGCAAGCAGCGACTCTAGTGCCTCCGCCACACCCTGGGGGTCAAGACCCGTCCGTATGGGAAGCGCCCCTCGAGCCAGTCCAGCCCAAGTTGCGAGGGCCAGACAAGCCTCGACCTGCTCTAGCGGTGAACCGGAAACGATCAAATCGAGGTGCGTCCGCTCCTCGTCGGACAGGCGATTGCGCTTCGGTGGGGCAGGTTCGGCAACGAGACCACCACCCATCGTGATCACAGGAGAGTAGGCACGAATGACCAGACGATCGCCCGCCCGGGCCACCAGAGGTGTTTCGAGACGCAGCTGCACCCATCCGGCATCGCCAGCTGCAAGCGGATGAGCTTCCAGCAATGCACAGCGGGCCAGAACCTCAGCCGTCCCATGGTGAACATGCACGCGCTGGTTGTGCTCCAGCTTCCAAGGGGTGTCTTCGATCAGCGTCATGCGGGTCGTGAGCATCCACGAGGACTCCCACTCGGGCGCTGTGACCAGCGTTGCCCCGCGTGACACCAGATCTCGGTCTCCACCCTCACCGGTCAGAGCGACTGCCGTGCGGTCACCGGCGACGGCTCGCTCGGCTTCCCGGCCGTGGACCTGTAGCCCTCGCACTCGGGCAGACAGATCGTCAGGGAGTATCCGCACCTTGTCCCCGGTCTTCAGCTCACCACTCCAGAGGGTGCCCGTGGCGACCGTGCCCGTCCCCTGGATCGTGAACACGCGATCGAGCGGCAAGCGAGTCATGTCCCCGACCCCTGTAGCCTGTGCCCGACCCGCAGCTTTGACCAGTTCGGCGAGCAGCGCTTCAAGGCCCGTCCCCTCGGTGGCCGAGGTAGCAACACGGGGGGCGCCCGCATATCGGGTATGGGACAAGACATCCTCGACATCCGCGTCCACAAGTTCCAGCCACTCGGGATCGACGCCGTCGCATTTGGAGAGCGCCACCACGAGTTCGGGGACGCCGAGCAGGTCGACGATCGAGAGGTGTTCTCGCGTTTGCGGCATGATTCCCTCGTCCGCGGCGATCACGAGAAGCGCAACGTCCATACCCGCCGCGCCGGCCACCATCGCCCGCACGAAGGCTTCGTGCCCGGGCACATCAACGACACCGAAGTGAGGGCCTCCGTCCACCGCGAGTTCCGCGAAACCCAGTTCGATCGTGATGCCTCGCGCCTTCTCCTCTTTCAGGCGATCGGTATCCGTGCCGGTAAGCGCTCGCACCAGTGCGGTCTTCCCATGATCGATATGGCCGGCGGTCCCGAGTACGACACTACGCATCGGCATTCTCGACATCCCGCGGCATCACGCCTCCGAGAAAGCGAAACGACTTGAGCGGCCGACCTACCACGTGGTAGGAGACGAAGTCCGATACCAGACCGAGATGCTGCCGACTGTGGCTCAGGCCGCCCGGAACCCGGCCCGCGATCAGTTCCTTGAGTTGGGTCCTGGCCACGGGGCCCACGCGGGGGCCCGCGGCATCCTCCCCGCACTCCAGACAACGCACCCCGCCAGCCGCGAAATCAAAGCGGCCGACTTCATCATCTTCAAGATGGGTGTCACAACGGACGCACGGCTCCAGTTGGGGTGCAAAGCCGAATGCCTCCGTGATGGCCCACAACGCCGCAAGCACCGATCCGGGAAGGCACTCAACGGGGGTGAGCGACAGGTCCTCGAGAGCCCGTTCAAGAGCCTCGAAGACACCCAGCTCTTCCTCCTGCTCCGTGTGCGCGAGCACCAGCTCGGCCACGGCCGACGCTCCGGCAAACCGCAGTATGTGACCGGCCAATTGATCCCGGAGCCGCGAACACGCGAAGTCTTTCATCGTATGAAGATCACGCTGTGGCTTCACGTAAGCTGTGAGCTCTCCGGAAGCGAAGCTCGCCAGTGCGGTCGTACCCTTCCCGGACTTTCCGCGAATGCCCTTCGCCATAACGCTGAGAAGACCGAAGTCGCGCGTATAGAACCGGAGGATGCGGCTGGTGTCACCATAATCATGGGCGCGGAGGAGCACGGCGGGCGTGGAAACGGCGGCCACGGTCAGGCGTCGTCGCGCAGGCTTCGGAGCAGCTCAGCTCTCCTACGATCGTAGACCCTCCGCTCTTCAACCGTGGGGGAACTCGTGACAAACGCTTCGTCGAGTGTCGCGACCTCGAGCAGTAGACTCTGCCGACTTCTAGGAGCCTCCTTGGCCGTAGCTGGGCCAGACCGAAGGACCAGCATACCACTTCCCGCGAGTATCATCGCGAGGATGAGCGCTGCCCACTCTACCGGAGGTGTCGCGGGCCCTTCCGTCTCGACGATGTTCACTGCCCCAGCGGTCACGTCCGTGCCCGCATAGCGCGAGTACGTCGACCCCGGCTCCAACTCGATGGGATCGATCAATTCCAGGCCCTCCACTTCGATCGAGGGGGCCGGCTCGCGAATCAGCACGTCGAGTGCCTCCGCCAGCCCCTGATTAGGAATCGAGATGATTGGCGAGTCGACGTGATATCGAACGACGAAGAGTCGCTCACCCGGCGGAATCGCAGCGCGTACGACGAGGCGGCCGTCTTCATACTCCGCCGCGTCAAACGCAATCTCGCCCTCGCCAGCGGTCACATCGGTGGCCTCCGCCGGAAGAAGATGGCTCCAGACAATGCCCCCCGTCCGAGTCACGACCGTACGCGCCTCGTCATTGCGCAACTGAAATAGGTCTGTAACACGCCAGCCGACGGTATCGGGTTCGAAGAACACGCTCCGGGACTGGATCGGGAGTGCCATGCCTGCGGCCGGGGCCAGGATCGTATCGTACGTGTGGATCTCATACGCTGAGTCCAACTGAGCTACGTCGGTAATCGCCGGACCGAAATAGAGCACGCCGAGATGTCGAATGGACGCAAAGAATACGTCCCGCCCCACCTGATCTGGCACCTCGGGGAGCGTGAATGTGAAGGCTCCACCTGAGCTCAGAGAGAGTGAATCAAGCCCGCCCTGCTCACCATTCGAAAGATGATGCAGTACGACGATCCCGGCCGTCAGAGCGGTATCGCCTACGTACGCGCTCCCGTTCAGTCGAAGCTCGGCCTCCTGCGCGTCGAGCGGAAATGTCGACGTGACGGCCAGCATCAGGAAGAGGAGCGCCCGGCGTGCACCGGCCGTCTCAGAGCGTGAAACGACCAAAGTCCTCTGGGTTCATCGCCCTAAGGTGTTCCTTGAGCTGATCCGCGTTCAGGCTTGCTTCTGCTGAGTCCCCAACTTCAACGTCGACCGCCAGGCCAGGGGATGCGTCGCCCTCAGCGATCTCAATATCGGTGTGGTCGAGGAGACTGTCGTCTGCGAAAAGGGTGGCCGCGCAACGAAGCGCGATCGCAATCGAATCCGAAGGTCTGGCGTCGAAGGAAATCACGTCCCCGTCCTGCTCAACCACCAACTCGGCGTAGTACGTACTCTTCTCGACTCCGGTAATGAGCACCTTGCGCACCTGTCCACCGAGCTTCTTCAACATGTCGCAGAGCAGATCGGCCGTGAGCGGACGCTGAAATGGGGCACCCGCCATATACGTGGCGATCGCTTTCGCTTCCGCCGGTCCGATCCAGATGGGAAGCAACCGCCCCCCGCCCGTCTCCTGCAGGATGACGACCGGAGTGTCTGTGGTGCTATCCACCGCAAGGCTGTGAACCTCGACCTCGACCAACACGTTGAGGGACCCTCCGGACGACGGAAACATGAGCCATGACAGGCGCGATTCCACCAATACTCCCGAAAGACCCTAGGGTTCAGCCTCCCCAGATCAAATCGCCCGGTGCGGACCGGCTCCGAGTCCTTCCGATCAGCCTCCGACGGCAGTTTTAAGATCATCTGTTCGGTTCGTCAGTTCCCACGGGAAGAACTGAACCTCAGCTGAACCACCTGCTGTCGGCACACGCATCTCCGGTGTGCGGCCGAAGTGCCCGTAGGCAGCGGTCGCTGTGTAGATCGCGTTTCGCAGCCCGAGCGTCTCGATAATTTGAGCCGGACGAAAGTCGAATACGTCTGAAACAGCCTTCGACAAGTCTTCGTCCGGGATCTCGCCCGTGCCGAACGTCTGCACATGTACTGAAACCGGCTCGATGACGCCGATTGCATAGGCCAACTGAATCTCACACCGGCGAGCGAGACCGGCAGCCACGACGTTCTTGGCAGCCCACCGCGACGCGTAAGCGGCCGAGCGGTCGACCTTGGTCGCGTCTTTTCCAGAGAACGCACCGCCGCCGTGACGGCCTACGCCACCATAGGTATCGACAATGATCTTCCGACCCGTGAGGCCGGCATCGCCGTGAGGCCCACCGATGACGAAGCGGCCGGTTGGGTTGATATGCAGAGTGCAGTTATCCGGATCGTATAGATCCACCGGCAACGCAGGCAGCACAACCTTCTCCACGATGCCAGCGACCAGATCCTCCTGGCGCACCTCCGGATCGTGCTGTGTGCTGACGACCACGGTGTGAATGCGCACGGGCCGATCGCCATCGAACTCGATCGTGACCTGCGCCTTCCCGTCCGGGCGCGCCCAGGGGAGTTCGCCGCTCTTCCGCACGGCAGCGAGCTGCTCGGTGAGAGCGTGCGCGTATTGGATCGTCGCCGGCATGAGTTCGTTCGTTTCGTCGGACGCGTAGCCGAACATCATCCCCTGATCGCCAGCCCCGCCGGTATCCACACCCATCGCGATGTCGGGCGACTGCTGGTCCAGACTGGTGAGAACTGCACACGTCGACCCGTCGATGCCGAAGTTCGCGTTCGTGTAACCAATGCGCTTCAGCGTGCCACGAATTACATCGGGCAGGTGTACGTACCCGGTCGTCGTGACTTCGCCAGCGACCATCACGAGGCCGGTGGTGACGAGTGTTTCGCACGCGACCCGTGACGCTGGATCCTGAACCAGCATGTGGTCGAGAACCGCGTCGGAAATCTGGTCCGCCATCTTGTCTGGATGGCCTTCGGTCACGGACTCGGAAGTAAAGAGCGTCAAGCTCACAGGTACTCCGTGGAGAATGCAGAAAGGGAACAACAGGCGAGCCGATGACAGGGCCTGCCATCGGCAAAATCAACCAGAACCCTACACAAACGCCCGGCGACTGACAACGGATACCGCCAAGTGCATTGGGCCGCCTATTCCCCCGCGTGTTCCGGGAGTGAAAGGCTCCATCGCCCCGAGAATGCCTCGAGGTCCACAGCACCCCCGATCCCCTCGACCAGACAGTCGATGACGTCCCGGCTCGTGGGCGCGGCAAGGGCCTTCCGTGCCGCTGTGCGGGCGTCCTCGATCCGGACAGCCCGAATGACCTTCTTGATTTCAGGAAGCGACGGCCACGCCATCGAGAGAGCCATAATGTCGAGACCCAGCATAAGGAAGGCGCCCAGAGGATTCGCCGCCATCTCACCACAGACACTGACCTCGATCCCGGCGGCCCTGCCCACTCGGGCGACTTGGTGAAGCTGGCGTACCACCGCAGGATGGAAGGGATTGTAGAGCTTGGCGAGGCGTGTATTTGTCCGATCGACGGCCAGCGTGTACTGAACCAGGTCGTTGGTACCGATGGAAAAGAAGTCGCTGTACCTCGCCAACTCAGCGGCATCGAGAGCCGCCGCGGGCGTCTCGATCATGACGCCAACCTTGTATCCCGCATTGTAAGGAATTCCCGCGCGAGCCAGTCCGGCCGCCTCCTCCTCCAGAAGGGCCCGGACCTGCCGAATCTCCTCCACGTCATTGACGAGAGGCACCATGAATCGGACGTCACCGTGTGCCGTCGACCGCAACAAGGCACGTAGCTGAGTTCGAAACAGCTCAGGTTCGTCGAGACAGACCCGAATCGCCCGCCACCCGAGGAAGGGATTCTCCTCTTGGGGCATGTGCAGGAACATCGGGAACTTGTCGCCCCCGAGGTCGAACGTCCGGATGTAGACAGCGCTCTGCGGGAAAGCCTCCGCGGCCGCCCGGTACGACTCATACTGCTCCTCTTCGCTCGGCATCGTATTTCGCCCGACGACGAGGAACTCGGTGCGGAAGAGCCCCACCCCCTGCGCTCCGTGCGCAATCGCCTGCGCAGACTCACCCGGGAGATCAAGATTCACCCGCAGCTCCACCTGCTGGCCATCTCGTGTGACCGGCTCGAGCGCGGTCACGATCGCGATCTCCTCCTCCCACTCCGAAATACGGGACAGACGGGCATCGAAGCTCCGGAGCTCGCGCTCGCCTGGATTCACAACCACACGTCCAATGCGCCCGTCCAGGATCGCCTGCTGACCGTCGTCCGTCGTGCTGGAGATCGTACCGAGACCCACCACCGCTGGGACCTGAAGTGATCGAGCGAGCATCACCCAGTGGGCGGTGCGTGTGCCCTGATCCGTCGCGATCCCCACCACGTAGTCCAGATCGAGCTGCATGGTCAGACTCGGCGTCATATTCTTCGCCACGATGATGACCTTCTGTCCCAGCTCGGCGAGATCGGTCGGATCGTTCTTTCCGAGGAGCCTGTGAAGAATCCGGATCATGAAATCTTCAAGATCGTTGAGCCGGTCGAGCACCATAGGATGCGACGTGCGATTCCACATCGAGCGCAGCTCAAGCATGCGCAGTTCGAAGGCCCGCTCCGCCGACAGCCGGTTCTCCCGGATGTATCGAAGGGTGCCGTCTAGGACCTCCGGGTCCTCGAGCATGAGGAGCTGCGGGTCGAAGATTCGTGCTTCTACAAGGCCCAGCCGGCCCTCCGTGAGAGCCTTGAGTTCATGGAGGTGCTCGCCTGCCCAGGAGAGCACCTCCTGGAAACGCGCGATCTCCCGATCTACTTCGGCATCTGCAATTGACTGGTGGGGCACGACCGGCACGCCCCATTCCAGCTGGAAAACCTGACCCGCGGCCATACCTTCCGACGCGGGGGAGCCATCAAGAATGGTCGAGACCGTCACGCCTCCACCTCCCCAAAGCCCCGCCCCACCAGAGCCGCGAGCGCGCCTACTGCGTCGACGGCGTCCTCCCCTTCGGCCGAGATCCGGAGCTGACTCCCCATTTCGGCCGCGAGCATGAGCACCCCCATGATGCTCTTCCCGTTCACCTCGAGCCCGTCCTTCTCGAGTCGTACCTCTGACGAGAAAGTGCCGGCCAGCTTGACCAGTTCGGAAGCCGGACGAGCGTGCATACCCGCGTGATTCACGATCTCGACAGTGCGTTCCACGTTGGTCTCATTCATCCGGACACTCCCCATGCGGCGATCAGACCGATCGCGGATACCGTGGCAATCGCGGCGGGCCGCCACGTCCTGTGTCCACCAACCACCCCTGCACCGAAGCCACACGCTGCAAGGCCGACCCAACCCGCCCCCGACTCGCCGAGCCCTCCCTGCCCTCCAATGAGAGCCCCTGCCAGTCCCCCGAGAGCGAGGACCAGCAGCGGTTGCAGTCGAGCGGTGAGGCCCGTCAGGTCCGCCTCAGCCAGTCGGCGACCAACGTTTCGGCCTGCTTCAAGCCCAGTCCGCAGCCCCCATGCCCGCAGCCAGAGATGGCCGACATTGTACACCACGAGGAAGAGACAGATCGCCGCCCAACCGGGCAAGCCGATCCAGAAGAGGGCCAGGGTGCTCACAGACACAGCGGGCAACCAGGTAGCCCAGACCAGAGCGTCTCCCAGGCTGCCGAGCGGGCCGCGGACGGCAATCTTGAAACGGCGAATTGTTTCGGCGTCTTCTCTCTCGCTCTCCATACGGAGAGATGCCCCCAGAGCAACCGACGCCAAGTAGGGATGTGCGTTGAAGTGCTCCAGGTGTCGGTCCAGGGCCGCCTCTACAGCCGCCGGGTCGTCCGGGAACAGTCTTCTCAGGCCGGGCAGCATCGAGAAGCCGAAGCCGGCGCCCAGCATCGTGTGATAGTTCCAGGCGCCCTGGATCAGAAGAGATCGAAGGAAAATACTGATCACCGTGGTTCGCGGCAGCTTGCCAGTCACAGGAGTCGCGCCCCTATGATTCCGAGTGTGATCCCTGCCGCGAACAAAGTGCGACGACGACGAAATCCCCCGAGGTCGTGCAGAAGGATGCCTGCGGACACCGCTCCTCCGACGAGTAGAAGCCCGGTCGATGCGGACGAGGACAGCGGCCACCGATCTACGACAGAGCCGATAAGCAGGCGTCCCGAGAGCACACCGGTCATGGTCACCGCGCTACCACGGAGAAAGTCCGCCGCGATAGCGATGAGGTGAGAGAGACCCGGCGGAAAGCCCGAAGCCGTGTTGGACCCGGGTTCGGGAACCAGCCATGAATTGAAATGCCGTTGTGCATTCACGGAAGCACCCCCGATCTGACCCCAGACAAGCCCAACGGCAACCGCGACCGGGACTGCTCCAGCCCCCGAGAATGGCGCAGCCACCGCTACCGCCACGGCGGTGGCGGTGGCCCCTTCTGGAAAACGAGCTCCGCCCGTTGGAAACGACACCAGGAGATAAAGCTCGAGGACCGCCCCGATCCCAATCCCCAGTTCCATGTCACCGACCGCCCACCCCATTACAGCCCCCACGACGAGGGGCCTTGAGATCATGAACTGACCCACAGCAGTACCATCGAGACCTAGGAGTCCACCGAGTAGGCCGAGGCGAAGAAGATCTGGTGGCATGCGTTGGATCAGTCCTTGAGCAGCGTCGAAAGACTGACTCGATGGGCATCAGGAAGGTCACGAGCGCTCAATTCGACCCCTTCTGCGGCGATCGTGCGCAGGCTCTCGCGGTCCTTTTGGGTCACATATAGATAGGGAAGCAGCTCTTTGCGGCCGGGGCCATGGTGAATTCCGCCGAGGTTGACCTCTTCACCCGAGAGTAATCCCCCTTCGGCAAGGCGTCGCATCGTTCCGATGTCACGGGTCAGCAGAATCACGCGACGGTCAGACGTGCCCCATTCGGGGAGCCGGTCACGCGCATCGTCGACGTTGGCAAAGATGACCTCAGGCCCACCAGCAGCCAGTTCATAGAGCTGCTTTTCCCAGTCGCTGTCCGCGAGTTCATCATCGACGAGGACAAAGCAGTCAGGACGGAGCTGGTGACCCCAGCCAATAACTACCTGGCCGTGAATCAGGCGTTCATCGATCCGGCGGAGAACGATCGACACGCCTGTTCTTATCGCTTGACGAGGGATTGACGAATCGCCTCGCGGCCATGGTCGATCGCTCGCTCCGCCAATTCGTCGATCGGGAGTTCGCGATGGAATACGAAGTCGAGGAGCATAGGAAGATTCACTCCGGACACGACCACTCGTCGGACGCTGCCTCGGCATGAAGAGAGAGCGGCCACCCCACAACTTCCTGCCTGCAAATCGACGAACAGGATGACTGGCCCGTCGCCCAGTGCCTGGTCCAGGTCGGCCCGAAGCTGGACCGGGTTCTTGCCATCATTCGACAGAGGATGGAGTCCGTCCGCGGCACCGCCAGCAATCTTGCGAACCGCGTCGACCATGGCTCTCGCCATAGGGCCATGCGCCAATACGACTCCGCGCACCGACTTACTCATAGTCCTGCTCCAGGTACTGCTTGAGCTTCGTGTCGAACGCTCGGGCGGAGTGGACGCCGCTGAACTTCAGGAGGTGGTTCATGGCCACGACCTCGGAAATGACCGTGATGTTTTTGCCCGGATTGAGCGGGACCGTCACGCGAGGTATCTGTACTTCCAGTACCTCGAGAAAATCTTCCTCCAGCCCCGTGCGAGAGTACGAGCGATTTTGATCCCACAGCTCGAGATTCACGATGACCTCGATTCGCTTCTGCTGCCGCGTGGCGCGGACGCCGAAGAGAGCCGAAATGTCGATAATGCCGACGCCTCGAATCTCCATGTGGTGCCCCTGGCGCTCGTGCGCTCGCCCCATGAGGACATCGTTTCCCTGGCGACTGACCATCACCAGGTCGTCGGCGACCAACCGATGGCCTCGTTCGACGAGATCGAGCACACATTCACTCTTTCCGACCCCACTCTCGCCGACAAATAACAGTCCAACCCCGTACACGCTGGCGAGTGAACCGTGGAGAGTAGTCGACGGCGCCAAGGACAGCTCGAGAAACGGCTTAGCGAAGCGGTACAAAGCCTTGGTACTTCGAGGCGTCCTCAGGACTGGCACCCCGTGACGGGTCGCAGCCTCCAGAAAGTAGGTAGGGACGTCTAGCCCTTTCGAAACGAAGACCGCCGGCACGGAGAACGCGAACAACCCGTCCAGTACGGTACCGGCAGCTTCAGGCTCGAGCGTCCCGAGGTATGTCATCTCCGTCTCACCGAAGACCCACATGCGGCCCTCCGGGACGCGGTCAGTGTAGCCGACGAGCGCCAGGCCCGGCGAGGTGATGTCAGCGTCGCCCGCCTGACGATCTAGCGGAGCCTCAGGATTAAGGTGCTCAAGAGCCAGAGTCTCCTTCTTGGCGTCCAGGATCTCCTGCACGGAGATGGTCTTACCGCTCACTCGTCGATTTCTCCCGCGCTAGGTCGGTTCACTCCGTAGCGAGCCCTTCCGAGAGAGGCGTCCCCTGATGATCAACCCGCTTCTCGCGCTGATCTTTCAGAATCCGCTTCATCCTGTCCAGCACTTGAGTGAGAGCCTTCCCGAAACCCTCACCCTCGCCTCGCGCAGCCACCTGAGGCTCGCGATCTACGTGGACGATGACCTCGACCTTCTGAGTGTGCTTCTCGTCGGTATATATGACGTCCGCATGGGTGGCCCGTTGGTCGAACTTGTCGAGCGCTGCGAACGTTTTCGCGGTTCGTGCCAGAACTCGGCGCGGGACTTCACAATGCCTTTCGGTGATCGTGACCTTCAAGTCACACCTCCTTGAGGGACCTGTGGTATCGCACTCCAATGGGAATTTACCGAGTGGGGGAGTCAGCGACCACCCGGTTGAGTACACCTTCGAAGGCCTCAGCAGAGGCATCCCAAGAGAACCCCTCGGCAAAACGCCGTGCTGCCCTTCCCATTTCCTTGCGCGTCTCAGGGCTGGCGATCAAATCCGTCAGCGCCGCCGTGAGCGCGCCGACGTCCCCGTGTGGCACCAGACGACCCGTCTCTCCATCTCGCACCGATTCGCGAAGCCCGGGGGAGTCACTCGCAACCGTCGGTGTCCCGCATGCGGCGGCCTCAAGGTTGGAGATCCCCCACCCTTCCTTGGGCGAAGTGAGAACGTGGATCCAGGACGTACGGAGAAGCTCCAGCTTTTCCTCCTCGGAAACGAACCCGGCAAACCGAACGCGATCCGACACCCCAAGGCCGTCCACCAGAGACGTGAGCTCCTCGAGCTGGTCCCCACTTCCCCCGACCACAAGCTCTACGTCGGTTCCGGACTCGGCGAGGCGGGCGACAGCCTCTATCACCAAGTCCACGCGCTTGTACTTTTTCAAACGGCCAAGGAAGAGAAGTGTCGGCCGAACAGCCCGCTCGACGTCCTCTCTGGGCGTGTACCAATCCAGGTCGATTCCATTCGGAATCACCTCGATCTGCTCCGCGTTCAGCCCCCTGGCGACAAGGTCATCCTTGGTGCTCTCCGACACAGCCACCGCGGGCGTGTCCCGGAACACATGGGGTATCGGCCGTTCTAGCAGCCACGTAGCCAACGCAACCGGAACAGACGCCGCCTGGAAAGCAGTCGTACCGAAGAGGTGATGAGCCACGAGCAGGACGGGAGTCGGACTCCACCAGCCCGTGAAGAGCGGGACCTTGTTCAGATCCTCGACAACGACATCGAAGGTCCGAGAAGCGAGATGGGCCTTGAAATACCGTGGTCCTGCCATAGAAAATGTGTATCGATGGCCGGCGCGGTGAATCTCGATGCCGTCGAGCTGCCTCTGGGGGTCACACTCCGACCAGCCTGACACCAGCGCGGTGACCTCGTGCCCCCTGGAGGCAAGCCGGCCGAAAATTTCGTGCAAGTGCTCCTCCGCCCCACCCGCCTGCGGGTTTTCCCGGTCGAGCCAATTGACGACCAGAATGCGGAGAGGTCTGCCTTCCTGCGCCTCGGCGGCGGTCACGCCCCCTCCGGGCGTCCCTTGTACAGGGCGTCGAGTACCCCGTTCACGAAGCCAGGGGACTCGTTGCCACCATATGCCTCAGCCAGTCGAATCGCCTCTTGAATCGCCACCTTGGGCGGCACGTCTCCGCCGTAAAGGAGCTCCGCCGCTCCGATCCTCAGGACAGCGCGATCCATCGATGAGAGCCGTTCCAAGCTCCAGTTGTCGAGATGCCTCCTGATAGCTCCGTCGAGTTCCGGCATGTGTTCATCCAACACGGTCATCAGGCCACGGATATAGGGCAGCCTTCTGGGAGCGATCCGTCGGGTTCCGGTCGTTTCGACCAATGCGTCTCGGAGAGACGTTTCGCTACCACCGCTCTCCCATCGGTAGTGAATCTGGAGAGCCCATGCGCGGCCCCGCGCACGATCGATCCGCTCGGAGCGGCTGAGCTTGGGCTGCTCGGCCTTCTCGGAGTCCATCATGTCTGATCACCACGTAGCGACAGATACACAGGCACCATCTCCAGAGCTGCCATAGCGGCTTCATATCCCTTGTTGTCTTTGCCTTCACCTGCGCGAGCCTGGGCCTGAGCGAGGTCGTCCGTCGTAAGCACGCCAAACACCACAGGAACACTGGACGCGCGTGCCACGGAACCGAGGCCACGACTGGCTTCCTGACAGACGAAGTCGAAATGGGGCGTCTCACCCCGGATAACACACCCGAGCGTGATTACTGCATCGAAACGCCGAGACGCTACGGCCTGCGCGGCCGTCGGCGGAAGTTCCCATGCCCCCGGAACACGAATCTCAGTCACGTCTTCTGGCCGGACCCCGTGTTCGATAAGAGCCTCTCGAGCCCCCCTGAGAAGAGGCTCGGTAATCTCGGAGTTGAAGCGAGACGCGATGACGACAACACGCATGCCCTCTCCCCCAGCGACGCCCCTTCGATCATCGACCGGCGAGCCCTCTGTACTCAAAGGAGGTGTCCCATTTTGGCCCGCTTCGTTTCGAGGTAGCGCTCATTGTGTTCACCAGGCTCGACCTTTAGCGCCTCCTGTCCGGTGATCTCGATGTCGTAGCCATCGAGCCCGACAATCTTCTTCGGGTTGTTCGTGAGCAGCCGGATGGAGTGCAACTCTAGATCCAGCAAGATCTGCGCACCAATCCCGTAGTCACGAAGGTCGGGGGCAAAGCCGAGCTTCTCATTGGCCTCCACCGTGTCGAGGCCCTCATCCTGGAGATGGTACGCCTTGAGCTTGTTACCGAGACCGATCCCTCGCCCCTCTTGCCGCAGGTACACGATCGCGCCGACGCCCTCTTCTTCGACTTGCCTCATTGCAGCCTGAAGCTGCTCGCCGCAATCGCAACGCATCGAACTGAATACGTCACCCGTCAGGCACTCGGAGTGCATGCGCACCAGCACGTTGCTCTTCCCGGCGACTTCACCCTTCACGAGCGCGACATGCTCCCGCCCGTCCATAACGCTGCGGTATCCAATTACGTCGAAGTCTCCGAAGTCCGTGGGCATTTTCGCTGTCGCGATTCTCTCAACCAGTCGGGTCCGTGTAAGGCGATACGCCACGAGCTGCGCAACCGTAATGAACTTCAGGTCGTGCTCCTCCGCGAGCGCCTCGAGTTGCGGTCGGCGGGACATCTTTCCGTCGGAATCGAGGATCTCGCAGATGACCCCTACCGGCTCCAGTCCCGCAAGTCGCGCGAGGTCGACCGATGCCTCGGTCTGGCCAACCCGCCGGAGCACGCCTCCTGCCTTGGCGCGGAGCGGGAAAATGTGTCCCGGGCGCCGAAGGTCAGTTGGGACCGTGATCGGGTCCGCGAGGAGCTCGATGGTCTTCGAGCGATCCTGGGCACTGATCCCGGTCGTTACGCCGAAGCGTGTGTGTCCATCGACCGAAACCGTGAACGCCGTCCCAAGAGGGTCGGTGTTGTCATCCGTCATCAGCGGCAAGTCGAGCTCGTCGGCCCGCTCGGGCGTCAGCGTCACGCAGATCAGGCCACGTCCATACTCAAGCATGAAGTTGACGCGCTCCGGCGTCATCGCAGATGCGGCCATGACGAGGTCACCCTCATTTTCACGATCCTCGTCGTCAGCGACGATCACCATGCGGCCGCGACGAATGTCTTCAATGGCGTCTTCGACGCGGTCTAACTTCATATCAAACACCTCATTCCGCGCGCTGAGCGAGGATTCTGGCTACGTATTTTCCGATCAGATCACCTTCGACGTTCACGGCGTCTCCGGGCTCGAGGAGCCCAAGGTTCGTATGCGCGAACGTGTGAGGAATCACCCCGATACGAACCCTCGAATCGGGAAGGAGTTCACTGACGGTCAGACTAACCCCGTTGAGCGTCACCGACCCGTGATCAATCGTCTCTGAATGGACCGCGGAAGGTAACGAGAAGTCCATGGTCCAGAACGCCCCCCGCTTCGTGCGATCGGTGAGGTGTCCGATTGCATCTACATGTCCCTGAACGATATGGCCATCCAACCGAGAGCCCATTTTAAGGGCACGCTCAAGGTTGACCCGTGTCCCATCGTCATAGCTGCCAGTGATCGTCCGCTCCAGGGTCGTGCCGATCACGTCGACGGAGAAGCTTTCGTCATCGACCGAGGTAACCGTCAGGCACCCACCGTCCACAGACACGGAATCACCGAGGGACAATTCACTCGCAAAAGCTGGAACCTCGACCCGGAAGCGCCGGGTCGTCTCTCGGTCTTCGACGCTTCTGATCGTACCGATCGCTTCGACAATCCCGCTGAACATCAGCCGTCCTCCTTTCGGTCCAGGATAAGCAATGTATCCGGTCCGAACAGCTCAGGTTCAGCAGACAGCGAGTACGCGTTCCAATCCAGTTGCTCGAGGCCCTCTGCGAAAGCCGGTAGTCCATTCTGCCCAATCACATGAGGGGCGATCCACAGATAGAGACGCCCAACCAGATTCTCCCGCAGAAGGGCCGCCCCCAGCGCGCTACCGCCCTCGCAGAGGATGGACTGGATGCCCAGTTCTTGGCAGACCGCAAGAACAGATTCCAGGCGAAGTCCAGTTTCGTCAGCGGGAACCGGATGCACATGAACTCGGGCCGCTTCCAGTCGCTCGATGGCGACCTCGGAGGCATCGACGCCACAGAACACATGGACCGGCGCGTCCTCAACTTCTTGCAGCAATCCCGCGTCCGCCGGAAGATTTGCATCGGGAAGGAGCACGAGACGCCTCGGCGCGGTGCTTCCCGGCGGAACGAGTCGGACGGTGAGCCGTGGGTCGTCTGCTCGTACGGTACCCGCACCCACAAGGACCGCGTCAAAGCCCGTCCGTAGTCGATGGACCTCTCGCTCGGCATCCGTGCCAGTGATCCGGGTCGCAACGCCCGGGGCAGCGGCGATCATCCCGTCGAGGCTCATAGCGAGTTTGAGCGCGACGAAAGGGGTCGAATGGCGTGCAGCATGGAAGAATGCCGGATTCTCCGCTCGTGCCTCGGCCATACTTCCCACGGGTCCGATGACGCTAAGTCCGGCTTTCTGGAGGGCGACTGCCCCGCCACCTGACTTCTCACCGGGATCAGAAGCCGCGTAAACCACTCTCTTCACTCCCGCGTCGATCAGCGCCTGGCTGCACGGCGGCGTTCTTCCATGGTGATTGCACGGCTCCAGGCTTACGTAGGCAGTGCTGCCATCGGCGGTCAAAAGCGCTCGTTCGAGCGCCACGACTTCGGCATGCGGCCCGCCATACACCTCATGATGTCCTTCGGCGATCACTTCACCCGCCCGAACTAGAACGCATCCGACCATGGGATTTGGGGAAACCCGTCCCCATCCCTGGCGACCGATTTCTACCGATCGGGAGAGGTGGGCCAGGTCCTCGAGGCTCAGCGCCGTGTCCGGGATCATTATTGCCTCGTATTGGTCAAAGCGTCAGGCGAATGGACGCGGATCCAAACGCCGCGCCACCGGCTGGATCATACTCACCCGAATAGCCCGGGATCGCCTCAAAGCCCTCTGCCCACCCACCCTCGAGGGAAAGCATGAGCAGAATGCTGAACGTCATCGCAGCACTTCCGAAGTACAGGCGCCTGCTACCGCTCATGTCCCCGAGTGCCGAACCTCGCCCACCAAAGCCATCGTTCACTTCCAGGATGCTCGTCCCGATGTACTCCTCCCATCCCATGCCAGCAAGCAGTTCGACCGCATGGATATCCTTTCCGATCGTGGCACGAATCGAGGTGATCGACGGCTCCACCTCGAACGCCGACGGGGAGACCCCGGGCTCGCCGACCTCGATCGCGCCGGAGAACCGACGCGCCCATGACACGGAGAGTCCAGGAATGGAGAAGCCTTCGCGAAAGATCCCAACTCGAACACCGACCCCGTAGGACTTGGCGTTGCCGACGAACCCCGCTTCGCTAGGCAGCAGCACAATGCTTCCACCTCCGAATACATCCGTCGCCAGAAAGCCCCCGACGGTGGGCATCAGTCGGAATCCATCGAAGAGCCCCAGCGTGACGCCTGCGTGAAGCGCTGAAGCCCTGAAGCCTTTCTCGGCTGTCCCAGCCACGTCGGCAAGGTCGATCATACCGGCATCAACGATTCCTGCCCTGAGCGTGAAGGCGATCCGAGGACCGCCACCCACCCTGGTGCCAAGATTGGACGCCGTTCCGGTCACCTCAGAGCCGAGCCCTGTCGCCAGCCCGACATGTCCGAGCACCGCCTGCGTAGAGACTGCTCCACCGAGACAAAGTGTTGCAGGTCCTCCAGTGCGGACGCATTCCGACGCAAGCGCAGAAGGTGTCTGAGCCCCCAGCGACGAGGCGGCCATCGCCACCACCGCGACCGCCAAGACTCCTCGGAGCGTCACAGGTAGGTGACCCCTTCACCCTCCACCGTCGACCCGATCATCCACGCCTCGACACCGCAATCGGCCGCAGCGTCCAAGATGACGCTGACATCGGACGAGTCGACTGCGACGATCATGCCGACGCCCATGTTGAACACACGGTCCATCTCTTCCCGCGCGACACCGCCCGCGGCCTGCATCGTCTGGTACACGGCCGGGACTTCCCAACCTGCCCTGTCCACAGACGCACCGATCCCGTTAGGCAAAACGCGCGGCAGGTTACCGGGGACGCCTCCCCCGGTGACATGCGCGAGGCCCCGCACGACACCATCCGCCAGGGGACCGCGAAGCGCCGTCAGGTAGCTCCGGTGCACGGCCAGAAGTTCGTCACCTACAGCGTGACCCGTGCCGGGCATTTCGTCTTCGATGCCTAGTCCCATGACCTCGAACACGATCTTGCGAGCCAACGTGTAGCCGTTCGTATGCAAGCCCGTCGAAGCGAGGCCGATCAGGGCATCTCCAGCCCGAATGGCGGAACCATCGATGATCTGGTCACGTTCGACCGAACCCACGATGAAGCCCGCCAGGTCATACTCGTCTGCCGCGTAGAAGTCGGGCATCTGCGCGGTTTCGCCACCGAGCAGTGCGCAGGCATTCTCTCGACACGCAATCGCCACGCCTCGTACAACGTCCTGTACGACAACCTCGTCCATCTCACCGGTCGCGAGGTAGTCAAGGAAGAACATGGGCTTCGCGCCCTGCACCAAGATGTCGTTGACGCAGTGATTCACGAGGCACTGCCCCACGGTGTCGTGGCGGCCCGTCGCAAAGGCGAGTTTCAACTTCGTGCCTACGCCGTCTGCGCTGGACACAAGCACCGGCTGATTGATGTCGTCCGGCACCTGGTACAGGCCCCCGAACTGGCCGAGTTCCGAGAGCGTGAAGCGGTCACGGGTCGACGCGACGAGTTCCTTCAGACCTTCTTTCGTCCGCTCTGCCGCATCAAGGTCTACACCGGCATCCGCGTAACTCAGTCCATCAGACATGGTCCGCTACCCTCACATGGGTTTCGAACGCTGTGATCTTTCGAAATTCTTCGACCCTGGCGAGCACGGAGGTCTCTTCGAGGTCCCGGAGCATTTCAACGCTGAACTTCTCGCAGGCGAACGATCCGAGCGCTGACCCGAAGACCATGGCCCGGCGGAGGTTGTCGGGTGACAGCGAGCCTGAGCGTGCGAGGTGTCCCATGAAGCCACCCGCGAACGAATCGCCCGCGCCAGTAGGATCGAACACCTCCTCGAGCGGGTATCCGGGCACATAAAACAGCCAGTCGTCAGCGAACAAAATGGCTCCGTGCTCACCCTTCTTCACAATCACGATCTCGGGGCCGCGCTCCTGAACCCAACGCGCCGCCTTGAGCAGATTCGGCTCGTCCGCAAGCTGACGAACTTCCTCGTCGTTCACCATCAGGATCCGGACACGAGGCAGGAGATCGAGAAGTCGCTCGCGAGCGCCATCGATCCAGAAATTCATCGTGTCGCAGGCAACGACCTCAGGTGCCGCCACCTGATCCAGGACATCGTGCTGGAGCGAGGGGTCGATATTTCCCAGAAATACGAACCGTGCGTCACGGAAAGAGTCGGGGATTTTGGGCTGGAAGTCGGCGAATACTCCGAGCTGTGTGTCGAGCGTGTCCCGAGAATTCACATCGTTGTGGTAGCGCCCGGCCCAGAAGAAGCTGTCACCCTTCGCCTTCTCGATGCCCGAGAGGTCCGCGCCACGGCTCGCGAGAAAGTCCAGATCCGCCATTGGGTAGTCGTCACCAACGACTCCGACGACCTGCACAGGATGAAACAGTGTCGCGGCGGCCGAGAAATACACGGCAGAACCACCGAGCACACGCTCAGCCTTCCCGAACGGAGTCTCGACCGAGTCGAGTGCAACGCTGCCCACACAGAGAATCGACATCTATTCGCCTTGTTCGTCCCGCACCATGCGCACGGGAGCTTCGATAGCTAGGAGTTCGAGTCCGTTCCGTAGAACGATTTGCACAGCACGTGCCAGGGCCAGCCGAGCGCCCCGTAGCGCGGGATTTACAGTTAGGACCGCAAGTTCTGGATTGCGACTGGGGTTGCCCGCGTGGTACCACGAATTCGCGACGCTCGCGGTCTGCTCAAGGTAGTCGCACACGATGTGCGGCGACGTCTGTTCAGCTGCGCGGGCTACCACGCCGGGGAAGTCCCCCAGCTGTTTGACCAGCTCGCGCTCCACCTCGTTGCTGAGAAGAGACACGTCGGGCGAAGATACGTCCGCGCCAACCTCCTCCTCCGCCTTCCGGAAGATCGAACACATGCGCGCATGAGCGTACTGGATCTTGTAGACGGGGTTCTTGTCAGACTGGTCGAGGGCCACGTCCAAGTCGAACAGGAGATGTCCGTCGGGCTTCCTCATCTGGAAGAAGTATCGTGCGACATCCACACCGACCTGGTCGTACAGCTCTCGAAGCGTCATGCCCGAACCTGCGCGCTTCGAGAACTTCACCTCTTCCCCGTCCCGTATGACCCGCACCATCTGGTGAAGCACGTACTCGGGGTACCCGGCGGGAAGTCCTAGTGCCTGGAGGCCAGCACGGACCCGGTCGACCGTTCCGTGGTGGTCGGACCCCTGTACGTTGACCACCCGCTTGAAGCCGCGATTCCACTTGCTCATGTGGTACGCCACGTCGGGCACGAAGTACGTGGGCAGCCCATTACTCCGGACCATGACGCGGTCCTTCTGGTCTCCGAACCTGGTCGATTCGAGCCATGTCGCTCCGTCCTTTTCGTACACGAGGTCGGCGTGTCGAAGTTCCTGAATCGTCGAGTCAACGAATCCGTCATCGTAGAGCGAACTCTCGAGGAAGTACTCGTCGAAATGCACCCGGAAATCCTCAAGGTCTGCGTCCTGCTCGGCTCGAAGGACGCGAACGGCGTGACGCTGAACTTCCCCGAGAGCTTCCTCAGAGTCGTCCGCCAGAAAACGGTCCCCGACTTCGGCCGCGAAGCTCTCGCCTACGTCCCTGATGTAGTCCCCGCGATATCCGGCATCGGGGACGGAATCATCCGCTCCGAGTCCCTGCCGATAGCGTGCCCGAACACTCAGAGCCAGTAACTCTATCTGACGACCGCTGTCGTTGTAATAGTACTCTCGATGGACAGCCCATCCGGTCCATTCGAGGAGTGAGGCAATCGCGTCCCCGAGTGCGGCTTGGCGACCGTGGCCGACATGCAGCGGGCCGGTCGGGTTCGCTGAAACGAACTCGACCATCACGGACTGTCTTGCCCCGGTATCGTTGCGTCCCCACGCTGCGTCCGCCGAGAGAATGTCCTCAACGACGGATCCGACCGCAGCCGAGGCAAGCCTGAAATTGAGGAAGCCCGGTCCGGCAATCTCAACAGATTCCAGACCCGCTGATTCGAGATCAAGTCGCGACACAATCTCTTCGGCGATGTTGCGGGGAGCACGCTTGAGCACGCGGGCAAGTGTCATGGCCACATTGGTGGCAACGTCCCCATGCGCTGGGTCCCGGGGCCGCTCCAGTTTCACCTCCGCGTCCCCTGCGCCCATCTCGGCGAGAACTGCGGAAAGTGCGTACTGAATCGATTCGTTCGACATCGTCAGGAGTCCGACGAGCCGGAGGATCCACCCTTGTCGGAAGATCCGCTGGATTCGGCCTTCGTGCTCGGCTCCTTGGGCGCCGCCTCGGAAGACGATTCGCCCTTGTCAGCCGAGGCCTTCTTCTTGTACTCGTCGGAGCGGGTCTCTGTGATGTAAAAGCCGTCACCCTTGAAGAGAAACCCAGCCCCACCAGAGATCTTACGCTGGGCGGCCGCGCCACAGTCAGGGCACTCGGTTACGGGGTCATCCGACATCTTCTGAAAGATCTCGAAGCGATGGCCCTTCTGGCACTCGTAGTCGTACGTCGGCATGGAAGGCGGACGGTTGGTCGGACGCGGAAACCGCTCCGATGGGGCGACTTGGAAACCCAAAAAATTAACCCTGAGAGCGAGCGGTTGCTACCCGTCCCATGTGCCCCATTCCTCGCGCAGTGCATCACTGATCTCACCGAGCGTCGCACCCTTCTTCACGGCGCCGACGAGCGCGGGCATGAGGTTCCCATCCGATGCGGCCAACTGGCGAACCGCATCGACCTCTGAGCGCACCGCACCGTCGTCGCGTGCCTCACGAAACGAGCTGAGTTGAGCGACCTGACCGGCCTCGAGCGTGGAGTAATCGGGTTGACCGATTCGGGGAGACCTTTCGTCTTCGGCATGGACATTCACGCCGACGACCGGCCGGGCTCCCGACTCGATCTCCATCTGGAATCGATACGCCGCCTGATGAATTTCTTCCTGCATGTACTCGATGGCCTGAGCGGCTCCGCCCATCTCATCGATGCGCTCGAGGTATTCCACGGCGAGGCGCTCGACCTCATCCGTCAGCGCCTCCACATAGTGCGAGCCACCCAATGGGTCTGCGGTCCGGGTCACCCCAGACTCCGACGCCAGAATCTGTTGGGTACGGAGTGCCAGCTTCGCAGACTCTTCGGTCGGGAGGGCCAAGGCCTCGTCGTAGCCATTTGTGTGAAGCGACTGCGTGCCGCCGAGTGTCGCCGCCAAGGCCTGCACCGCGACTCGAATCACATTGTTGAGCGGTTGCTGAGCAGTGAGCGTCGACCCTCCCGTTTGTGTGTGGAACCGCAGACGACAGGCGTGATCAGAGGCTCCGTAACGCTCACGGAGAAGCCTGGCCCACAAACGACGTGCCGCCCGGAACTTCGCGACCTCTTCAAGCAAATCATTGTGGGCCGCGAAGAAGAACGACAGGCGAGGCGCAAAGGACTCCAACTCGAGGCCTGCGTCGAGTGCTCGCTTCACATATTCCAGTCCGTTTGCGAACGTGAAGGCGATCTCCTGCGGTGCCGTGGACCCGGCCTCACGGATATGGTATCCCGAGATGGAGATCGTATTCCACTTCGGTACCTCGTGGGCACAGAAATCCATGATGTCAGTGATGAAACGAAGGCTCTGGTCCACGGGATAGATGTAGGTACCGCGAGCGATGTACTCCTTGAGTACGTCGTTTTGAATCGTCCCACTCAACGCCGAGCGATCGACTCCTTGTTCGTCACCGAGCGCGACGTAAAAGGCCAGCAGGATGCCCGCTGTTGAGTTGATCGTCATCGATGTCGACACTTCGCCAAGCGGGATCCCGGCGAGGAGTCGTCGCATGTCATCAAGTGAGTCGATCGCTACCCCGACTCGACCGACCTCACCGGCTGCCATGGAGGCATCCGAGTCGTATCCCATCTGTGTAGGCAGGTCGAACGCGACGGAGAGTCCGGTCTGGCCTTGATCGAGCAGATACCGAAAACGCTCATTCGTCTCTTCAGCCGTCCCGAAGCCAGCGTACTGCCGCATCGTCCAGACGCGCCCCCTATACATGTCCTCGTACACGCCCCGTGTGTAAGGAAACGCGCCGGATTTTTCCTCATTCCCGTAAGAGCGATCCACTTGGATCCCCGAATCGGTCCGCTTGATCTGATCAGACATCAGTCTGTATTCTCCTCAGCCTCGATCGGCGCGAGGTCCACGAGAAGCTGATCTTTCTCAACCGCCTGTCCTTCCGCCACCATCACCTTCGTCACAATGGCGTCAGCTTCAGCTGTGAGTTCGTTCTCCATCTTCATGGCCTCGACGATCACGACGCCCTGACCGGCTCGAATCGTATCTCCCTCGGATACCTCGATCCGCATGACCATCCCGGGCATCGGCGCAACAATCGGGCATGGGCCCACAGAGCCGCTCCCGGCACCTGTCATGTCCCGGATCGCTCGCGTGCGTTCATCGACGGCTTCGGCCCGAATTTTCCGTCCCCGTAAGTGCAGATCCCAGGTCTCGGGACCGGTCCGTCGGGCCGAGATGCGATGCGAGACACCATCCACGATCAGGGAGCGAATCGGACCACCCTCGAGGTGGGCGAAGTCCACGGCACATGGCAGCCCGTCGACCAAGACCTTCGGGCCATTGAGCTCGACCACGTGGGTTCGGTCACCCACAGCTACGTGGTAGATCACGCCCCGTCCTCCACCCGCCTCAGCGCGACCAGTGTTTCCACATGCGCCGTCTGCGGGAACAGGTCAAATGCTTTCACGCTCTCGACCTCGTACCGAGACTCTAGAGCGCGCAGGTCGCGAGAAAGCGTGCCCGCATCACAGCTGACGTACACAATCCGCTCGGGTGGATTGTTCAGGATCAAGGGTGGCACACTCGCATCGAGTCCTCCGCGAGGCGGGTTCACCAACAGCACATCGGCCGGCAAAGTGTCTGGCAACAGCATCTCAACGGAGCCACGCACGACGGAAAAACCCTCGGGCGCGTCGTTCTCTGCCAATTCCACCGCCGACGCGTCCAACTCGATCCCGACCACAGACCAGCCGCGGGAGGCCAGTGCCCGCCCATACGTCCCATTCCCGCAGTACGCGTCGACGAGCTCCACAGCTGATTCGTCCTTGTCAGCACCCTCTTCGGCGAGCAGGTGAGAGGGAGCTCCGACGACCTCCAGCACGTAGTCACGAAGCGCGACCGCGGCATCCCGGTTCACCTGCTCGAACGACGTACCTCCGCGAGCACCAGGCGTACCCAGCACGAGTGACGGACCCTTCTCCGTGCCGGCCGCCTCGTGCCACACGGCAACAATCGCCGGGACCCGCTCGACCAGAGCCCGACCTGTCCAGCCCCTGGCACCACCCTGCACTACGAGTTCCACTCCATCGTCTCCGAGGCGAAGCGTCAGCCGAAGCCGACCGGCCTCCGGGAGATGTCGAGCACCGGGCCCCCAGCTTTCCCGCAGTGCCTCCCACACGTTTGTCAGTTCATCGAGTGGCAGCAGGCATTCTCGACCTACCTCAATGACGTGAGCCGGCTTTCCAAGGGCATGGAATCCCGCAACGACACGGCCCCCTCTCAGCCGCCGAAGAGTGTAGGTGACACGGCTCCGATACCGCTCCTTGCTCGGGGACGGAACGACCTCCGGCGGCTCAATTCCTTCGAGACCACCGATGCGCCCAAGGGCGTCCGCTATGAATCGCCCCTTCCATTCAATTTGCCGCGCGTACGGAATGTGCTGCAGCTGACAGCCGCCGCACTCCGAGTACAACGGACACGAGGCCTCGATGCGGTCCGGCCCTGGCTCGAGCAGCGCTTCGACCGAACCGGTCGCCCAACGGGGCTTACTCTTCTCAATCTGGATTCGAACCAGATCTCCCGGAGCAGTTCTCTGGATGAACACGACGCGGCCATCAGGCAGGTCAGCAACGCCACCGCCGCCTGACCCGAGCGCTCTGACACGGACCTCTGGATTCTCGCTCACTATCAGTCTCCCCCTACGCTACCGGTCCTGCGCCACGCGGACATCGGTGATCCACTGTTCATTCTCATTCGAGGTGCTCGACGCCGACGGTGCTCGTCTTCGAGCATCGCGGCCGCGATGGCCGCAGGGACCATTTGATCCTCCGGACAGTCGGGTTCGAGCAGGTCTGGGTGTTCTTCGAGGTATCGGATAGTGAAATCCCCTGATCGGAAATCGGCCTCGTCCATGACGCGGCGATGGAACGGTGCGCAGGTCTCAACACCCGCAATGACGAGCTCGTCCAGGGCTCGCGCCATGCGGTCGATCGCCCCGCTGCGGGTGGGCGCTGATACGATCAACTTTGCCAGAAGAGGGTCGTAATATAGCGAGACCTCTCCACCTTCGAGCACGCTTCCATCCCACCTTACACCCGGCCCAGTCGGCACCTCGAGGTGCGTGACTGTCCCGGTCGAGGGGAGAAAGCCGCCGATGTGGTCCTCCGATGTGATTCGGCACTCGATCGCGTGTCCGCTGAGCCGAACGTCCGCTTGGGCGAAGGCCAGCTTCTCCCCCGAGGCGACCCGGAACTGCCACTCCACAAGGTCCAGCCCCGTCACAAGTTCGGTCACGGTGTGCTCGACCTGAAGGCGCGTGTTCATCTCGAGGAAGAAAAATTCACCGTTCTCATAGAGGAACTCGATGGTCCCGGCGCCCCGGTAGTCCACCGCCTGCGCGGCCCGAACTGCGGTTTCACCCATTCGAGCGCGGTCCTCCTCCGACAGCACCGGCGACGGAGCCTCCTCAATGAGCTTCTGATGCCGTCGTTGAATGGAGCACTCACGTTCGCCCAAGTGTACCAGATTGCCATGTGCGTCGCCGAGTACTTGGATCTCGATGTGCCTCGGTCGCGCGAGGTACCGTTCCAGGTACACGCTGCCATCACCGAACGCCGCGAGTGCCTCGCGCGACGCAGCCTCGAATGCCCGTTTCAGGTCGTCAGGCGCCTCGACGACCCGCATGCCCTTCCCGCCCCCGCCAGCCGAAGCTTTCAAAAGAACCGGATACCCGATGATATCGGCAGCTTCGGCCGCCTCGTCGGGGCCCGCCACGGCATCCGTGAGGCCAGGCACGATCGGAACCCCGGCCGCAGCCATGCGGCGACGCGCTTCAGTCTTGTCCCCCATCGCTGCGATCGTCTCGGAGGTCGGTCCGATGAAGATCAGACCGGCGGCCTCGACCGCGGCCGCGAAATCGGCCCTCTCGGCAAGGAATCCGTACCCGGGATGGATCGCCTCTACCCCTTTGGCCAAGGCGAGCTCAATGATCGCGTCGCCCCGCAGATAGCTCTCCGCGGATGGCGCGGGGCCAATGCAGTAGGCCTCATCGGCCTCAAGCACATGCGCGGCCAGTCGGTCGGCCTCGGAATACACGGCGATTGTCCGGATCCCACATTCGCGGGCACCTCGGGCGATTCGGACGGCGATTTCGCCGCGATTTGCGATAAGGACGGAGCCGATCAAGACGTGGCCGGGATCAGAGGGATGCGATCAGGGGGAGGTACTGAAGCCCCTGAAGTTATCAGCCCACGTCAGAAAACAGGTAGGCGGTCGCCCGGTCTGCGCGCAGAGAGTGCCACACGCGTCCTAGTACCATGCCGCCCCTGTTACGACAGTCCCTTCGCCGCTGCAGATAATATCGGAATTGATGTCTTCTTCGTCCCCGTAGCTGGCCAGAATGCTCCGGAGCCGATCCGGCGTGTCTAGGGTACGATGCCCTGGCGACGGCGGCGGGTTCCCACCCAACGTGCAGGCCCTTCTAAAGCGGGATGTTTCCGTGCTTCCTGGCCGGATTTTCATCTCGCTTGTTCCGGAGCATATCAAGCGCGGAGATGAGGCGCGGACGCGTATCCCGCGGGTCGATCACGTCATCGACGTAGCCACGGGCAGCCGCCACATAGGGGTGGGCAAACTTCTCGCGGTACTCTTCGATTCTGGCCTCCGTTGCCGCCTGGGGGTCTTCTGAGTCGGCGATCTCCTTCCTGAAAAGAACCTCGACGGCACCCTTGGGACCCATCACCGCGATCTCAGCCTGAGGCCAAGCTAGATTCACGTCGCCCCGGATGTGCTTAGAGTTCATGACATCGTAGGCTCCACCGTACGCCTTCCGAGTGATCACCGTGAGCTTCGGCACCGTTGCCTCGGCGAACGCGTACAAGAGCTTCGCCCCATGCCGGATGATGCCACCGTGCTCTTGGGCGACCCCAGGCAGAAAGCCCGGTACATCTTCGAGTACCACCAGCGGGATGTTGAACGCGTCGCAGAAACGGACAAAGCGAGAGCCCTTTACGGACGCATCGATGTCGAGCACACCGGCCAGTGCAGCGGGCTGATTCGCAACAATGCCCACCGCGTGTCCACCGAGGTGCGCAAAGCCAACGAGCAGATTCCCGGCGAACCGTTCGTGCACTTCGTAGAAGTCACCCTCGTCTACGACATGCCCTATCACTTCTCGCATGTCATAGGGATGATTGGGGTTATCCGGAACAACTTCGAGCAATTTTTCATCTCGTCTGTCGTACGGATCTTCGCAGCCCGCATCCGGTGCGAGGTCTCGGTTGTTCTGTGGGAGAAAGCGGATCAGGTCACGAACCGAGGCCAGGCACTCGGGCTCCGAGTCACAGGCGAAGTGTGCCACGCCCGACTTCGAGGCATGGACGTCTGCTCCCCCAAGCCCTTCCATGTCGATGTCCTCGTGGGTCACTGTCTTAACAACATTCGGGCCGGTCACGAACATGAAGCTGGTCCCGCGGACCATGTACACGAAGTCAGTGATTGCGGGGGAGTAGACCGCCCCACCCGCACACGGCCCGAGGATCACGCTGATCTGGGGAATGACCCCGGATGCCATGGTGTTCCGCAAGAAGATGTCGGCATAGCCCCCGAGGCTGGCCACACCTTCTTGAATTCGAGCGCCCCCCGAGTCGTTGAGCCCAATGATGGGCGCCCCGTTCTTGAGGGCCATGTCCTGAAGCTTCACGATCTTTTCAGCGTGCGCCTCAGACAGAGAGCCTCCGAATACTGTGAAGTCCTGGCTGTACGCATACACGAGGCGGCCGTGGACCGTCCCGTATCCAGTGACGACCCCGTCTCCGAGTACCTTCTGATCGGCCAGCCCGAAATCGGTCGACCGGTGCGTCACGAACCGATCGAGCTCTACGAATGATCCCTCGTCCAGTAGTAGGTCGAGGCGTTCTCGAGCCGAAAGCTTGCCGCGGGCGTGTTGCGCCTCGATTCGCGCCACCCCACCACCCAGTTCAGCCTGCGCCGAAAGCTCTGCGAGGGTCTCTAATTTTTCGTGAATCGACATCAGCGTCTTCCCTGATCTTCCCGGCGGTTATTGGCTGCTTCATCCTGGCTCCCCAAAGTATCCTCGGGCGCCGGCCGGAGCTCCAAAGGCGTCAGCGCACGGTTCTGGATTCGAACGACTTCCGTCCCCCTAACCACTCGACCGTCGATCACAGAGAAGATCCCGGTCGCGCCCTCAATCGCTTCAAGGGAGCCAAACGAGGCTTGGACTTGCTCCGGGGACACCCGCCCCGGCCGCAGGGCCTCCAGCAGCAGTAACAGGGCGTCGTACCCGATCGACGCTGTCGATCCGACCAGACTGCGCTGGAAGTACTTCTCGTACGCCTGCCGAAAACGAAAGTCACCGGCGGAGCCAACCCCGGCGCCGACTGCGGCGGTCGCGACCACTCCTGTCGTATGGCGCGTATCCACGACCTGGAGCGTCTGGGGATCAGTCCAAGCGGAAGTTCCAAGGATCTCGATCGCGAGCGTGTCGAGTCCAAAATGAGTCACCTGGGGAGCCAGAAAATCGATGTCTTCCAGGGGAACCGGAAGGAAAATCGCGGTCGGCTGAAGCTCCTCCACATGCAGCGTGTCGTCTTCGGTAAGACCAAGCGCAGTAATCTCATCCCGACGCAGAGCGTCCTGGGCAGCTTGAATCTGCGGCTCAAAGAAGGTGGCTCCGGCCTGATAGCCGAAGCGCCCGACGACAGGCATGCCCATCGACGCAGCAGCCCTTTCGAACGCATCGGCCTCCGCCTCGGCTTCGGGCGTCTGCGGATGCACGATCGCGATACGCTGGAACGCTCTCGATACGGCATAGTAGGCCAGGGACGCCGCCGCCTCGATATTCGCACCCTCTAGTGAGTAGGCACCCTGTCCCGCCCTGTCAGCGCTTCGAGCGGTCGGCGAAACCAAGGTGACATCGTAGTTCCTCACATCGCCCGCCAAAAGCAGATCGCCGTCCTGCAGCATGCCTATGATACCCTGGACGCCCTCCGCTTCGAGTTCCTGTACGGCCTGCGCCGTCAGCTCAGGATCCCCTTGGTCGTCACGAACGATCAACTCGACCTGGTAGTCATCCCCAAGCGCAGTCGCAGCTGCGACCTCGATCCCCTCCGTAAGGAGCATCGAGAATTCCGCGAGCGCTGGAGGGCCTCCCATTGGTAGAACTACGCCGATCCGGAAGCTGGTCGTCCGGCCCCTACCTGCAGGCAGTTCGCCCGCGAGTACGCCCCGAGCCCAGAGCAACTCCTCACCGGCTACGCCGTCATCGATCGATCGCTGGGCGTAAATGGTGGCTGATTCCGTCCGATCCATCTCAAGGAAGCCGACCGACAGCCGGGCCTCGGCTATCGGCGTCAGCGGTCCACGGACTGAGACTCCGTCCACAACGCTCTGGATTTCAGCTAACTCGAGCGAGTCCGTTGCCATTCGTACCATGGCCACGGACTCCTCCATCTGGGACGGATTAGCCGCTTCGTCGATTCGCAACAGCCGGTCTAGGCGGGCACCGTGATCCTCGGAGTTCGCACGCGCCTGCAGAAGCCGCGCGCCGGGCCCACGCCGATCTCCGGCTGGCAGCAGTCCGGCGTACTGCCCCGCCGCGACATCCGCTGCGGGAAAATCACGGTTCTCCAGGTGCGCCCGTGCCGACATCTCAAGTGCCGCACCCGACACGTCAGACGCCGGGAAACGCTCAATAAGGTCCTCGGCAATCCGGAATACTTCAGAGAAGCGTCCAGCGTCAAACGAAAGCTGAGCCTCCGCAAACAATTCTTCTGCCACACGCTGCTCAACCGCACTGATCGGCCCCGGAGACACGACGACGGGTACGTCTAGTCCAGGGCCAAGCCGAGCATCCGTCGATTCAGCCTCTCGAGTCCCACTCCCGACCGTCTGGCAGGCCGAGGTGAGTGTCCACGCGACACACCCAAGAAGGCAAAAGAAACGCCCGAACGCATATCGCGTCCGGGCGCTCCTGAACTGACCCCTCACCGAAAACCCTCACTACGAGGCACTTTCGACATTGGGCGCCTAGTCCTCCTTTTTGGCGTCATCACCAGACGCAGCCTCTGTGGCCTCCTCAGCATCGGCCGCAGGTGCTTCTTCAGCTTCAGCTTCGACGGCTGGCGCCTCCTCCTCAGGAGCATCCTCACCATCGGTGGCAGCCTCGGCTTCAACCTCAGCAGCAGCTGTTGCTGCTGACTCAGGTGCACCGCCCTCCGCTGCCGCCGTCGCAGGCTTGCTCGTGGCACGTGGCTTCACGAACGCGTCGTCGTCGTCGGCCTCAGCTGCTGATGCTACCGCCGCTGCCGCTGCTAGGGCCTCAGCTGCTGCGATCCGGCCTGCTTCGATCTCTTCCTGAGACTTCCGCTCCGGCACTTCCGTTACTTCGAGCACGATACGGCGATTCGCCGCATCCGACTCGATAATTCGGAGGGAGACCGTGTCTCCCGCGCCATAGTGCTCCTCAAGACGCTCTGGGTTATCGACATCGACCCCGGTGTGTGATATCGGGGCGAAGCCTTCAATATCGTCGCCGAGATTCATGACCACACCCTTCTCCTGCACGCGGGCCACTGTGGCATCGAGTTCGACCCCCGGAGCCAGTCGCTCAGAGATGGTTGGCCACGGATCATCCGTAAGCTGCTTGATGCCCAGGCTGATCCGCTTGTTCTCGGCATCCACGTCGAGAACCATGATTTCGAGCTCTGCACCCTTCTGAACCACTTCGGACGGATGCTCGACACGCTTGGTCCAGCTCATGTCCGAAACGTGGACGAGTCCGTCGATGCCAGGCTCGATCTCCACGAAGGCGCCGAAGGAGGTCAGGTTCCGCACCGTACCGCCGAGCTTCGTACCCGTCGGGTACTTCACCGGCAGTGCCAGCCACGGATCTTCCTCGATCTGCTTCATACCGAGCGAAATCTTCTCGTCGTTCGGATCGACCTTGAGCACCACAGCCTCGATGTGCTCTCCAATCGAAACGACCTTCGAGGGGTGCCGCACGTTACGGGTCCAGGACATCTCAGAGATGTGGACCAGACCCTCGACGCCCTTCTCAAGCTCGACGAAGGCACCGTAGTTCGTAATCGAGACGACACGGCCCCCGACACGCGAACCGACCGGATACTTCTTGTCGATATCGGTCCACGGGTACGGAAGGAGCTGCTTGAGTCCGAGCGATATGCGCTCGCGGTTCCAATCGATGTCGAGAACTTTCACGTCGATCTTGGAGCCGATATCCACGACTTCGGACGGATGTCCGACGCGACCCCATGACATGTCCGTGATGTGGAGCAGTCCGTCGAGACCGCCCAGATCGATGAAGGCGCCGAAGTCAGTGATGTTCTTGACCATACCTTCGCGGACCTGACCAACCAAGAGCTCTTTCACGAGGGTCTCGCGCTTCGTCTCGCGCTCGGCCTCGAGAATCACGCGACGCGAAACAACAATGTTCCGGCGACGCTTGTTGAGCTTGATGATCTTGAACTTGTAGACCTCGCCAATGAGGTCTTCGATGTTCGGCACGCGACGGAGCGCGATCTGCGACCCCGGAAGGAAGGCGTCCACGCCCATGAGATCGACGGTGACACCACCCTTGATTTTTCGGACCAGCGTTCCCTTGACCGGACGATCGGCCTCGTGGGCCTCCCGGATCTTCTCCCAGACGCGGAGGAAGTCGGCCTTCTTCTTGGACAGCACAACAACGCCGTCGTCGTCTTCAAGGCTCTCGAGGAGAACTTCGACTTCCTCGCCTTCGACGGGGACGTCCTTGAACTCGTCGAGGGCGATTGCACCCTCACTCTTGAAGCCGAACTCAAGGATTACCGACGTGTCGGTAACCCTGAGGACGGTGGCGTTGACGATCTCTCCTTCCTTAAAGGCTTGGAAACTGCCGCTGAACTGCTCGAGCAGCGCTTCGAAGTCGGCCTTCGAGGTGGAGAGAACTTCCTCTCCATATGGATCGTAGAAAAGCTCCGGGGAAATCCCTTCTGGGATGTCCATGAGGGCGACCGCTATAGCTGCCTGCTCTGCGGCTTCCTCTGCTGCAGCTTCTTCAGCGGTGATGGTCGTGACTTCGCCGGTCAGCGCATCGATGATCACTTCCTCGCCTTCGGCAAGGTCATCGTTCTCAGCGTCGGTGCCAGCGTCCACCACTGCGGACTCGGCCTCGGGGGTGGGATTCTCGATATCAGTCATCGTCTCTGGGGCTCACGCAGAATGCGGAGCTCTCTCTGTGCCGAGCCTCGGTGGGCGAGGGTCGGGTTCGGGTTCGTGAAAAGGAAAAAGAAAGCCGGAATCGACCAACAGAAGCGGTCAGTTCCTAGCCGTGCAAAGCTAGAGGCGCCTCATAACAGCGTCAACTAATCGGAAGAGGTCAATCCAGCCTATCCACGCGTGTCACAATCGACTCGACCTGCTCTGCGAACGAGAGGCGCGTGGTGTCCAGGAGGTGTGCTCCCTCGGGCATGCGCAGCGGCGAGTGCTTGCGTTCCGAGTCGTGCCGATCGCGCTCAGCGATGGAACTGGATTGTGTCGTGACATCATCATCGCTCGGCTCCTTCACCCCCTGATCGCGAAGTCGGCGCCGAGCCCGCTCGGCCAGGTCCGCGACCAGATAGACTTTCACTTCAGCACCCGGGAACACGACGCTACCCATGTCACGCCCATCGGCGACCAGGTCTCCGTGCTCACCAGCGCTGCGTTGCAGCGTCATCAGGCAGGCCCGTGTCGGCGCCAGGCTGGCGAGGTGCGCCACCCGCGATGTGACCTCATGAGTCCGAAGCTCGGTATGTACGACGCGGCCACTCACAACGACGTCGAACCCTGAATCAGTGGGGGTAACCGACACGTCGAGTGCCCGCATCTCCTCCTCCGATAGGCCATCCCAGTCAGACTCGGGCACCTCGGACTCGAGCAACGCGAGCGTGAGCGCCCTGTAAAGCGCCCCGGAATCGAGGTGTCGAAACCCGAGACGTGCGGCGACAGCTTTTGCAGTGGTGGACTTCCCTGACCCCGCCGGGCCATCGAGTGTGACGATCGGTCCTGTGCGACTCATACGCTTCCAGTGATACGGGTTACTGTTTCGCGAAAGCCCGGGAAACTCAGATCAGCCAGACCGAGGTGCTCGACCTCAAGTTCGTTTTGACCTACCGAACCCAGCGCACCGAACGCCATCGCAATGCGGTGATCCGAGAACGTTCGGACCCGGCCTTTGAGCGGTCCTGCGGTGCCCTGTACGACGAGCCCGTCCGGGAGTTCCTGCGCGTCTCCTCCGATGGCCCGGATGTTCGCCACCATCGCGGAGATTCGATCGGACTCCTTGTGACGCAGCTCAGCCGCTCCGGTAATCCGTGTGACTCCGGTCGACACTGCCCCGAGCGCTGCGATCATTGGCAGCTCGTCAATCAGCGCGGGCACCTCATCCTCTTCGACCGTAACACCCCGCAGTTCCGTCGCACGGACTGTGATGTCACCTGAGGGTTCAGGCCCCGGCGTATCCGACGTCTCAATGGAAAGTTCGGCGCCCATTCGGCGGAGCACATCGAGAAAGGCCGTTCGCGTAGGATTGAGGCCAACTCCCGCGACGGTCAGCTCCGGTCCAGCCGTACCCAGCGCCCCGATCGCAAGCAGGAATGCCGCAGAAGAGAGGTCCCCGGGGATCCGCAGGTCGAGCGGTCCGATCCGTTCAGGCGGGTCGCGCATTTCGACCCTCCAGCCGCCCGCGGTGACGTGGGACAGGACAGAGACCCCGACCTCGTTGAAGAGACGTTCGGTATGATCTCGGGATTTTCGCGGTTCGGTGAACAGCACGAAGGCCTGTCCCACCAAGCCTGCGAACAGAACAGCACTCTTTACCTGTGCGCTTGCGACTTCGCCGGGCCAGTCAATCGACTCCAGCGGTCCGCGACCCTCGATCCGGACCGGAAGCCGATCCGGCTGGCCCACACAAGTGATCGACGCGCCCATGGCTGTGAGGGGATTGATGACTCGCCCCATCGGTCGCCCCTGAAGTGAAGCATCTCCGTCTAGTGTCGCAGTCAGCGATGAACCACAAAGAACACCGGTCAACAAACGCGCTCCAGTGCCACTGTTTCCGAGATCGAGCAGACCGTCCGGAGAAAGGAGCCCCCGAAGGCCCACCCCTTCGATACGTATCTCGCTCCCGTCTTCGGGCAATACGGGTATGTCGACGCCGAGACGTCGAAGGGCCTGCGCCGTCGACTCAGCGTCTCCCCCGTAAAGCAGACCAGACAAATGGCTCTCACCCTCCGCCAACGCAGCCAAAATGAGCGACCGCTGTGAAAGTGACTTGTCGCCGGGGACTCTCACTCTCACGCCGGCGTCCGCCACGGTCGGATGATCAGGACGAAGGCTCGGCGGGCTCCGCCATGTCGCCTGACCGCAGTGGCACCTCGACGCTCATCCCGTCTCGGGCGATTCGGGTCGAGGGGAAGATGGAACGTGCCTCTTCCTCTAGGCCCCGCGTATCGTCCGAATACCGAGCCGACAGGTGGGTGAGCAGAAGTTCTCCTGCGCCCGCTTCGAGAGCGACCTTGGCGGCATCAGAAGCCGTGCTGTGGCCCGTGTGTCTGGCCCTCTCCTCTTCCTCTGCGCCGAACGTGGCCTCGTGGACCAGTACATCGGCAGACCGAGCGCTCTCCACCGTCTGGGCGCATGGACGTGTGTCTCCGGAGTACACGACGGTTCGACCCGGTCGAGCCTCGCCCACAAACTCCGAGGCTTGAATCACTCGTCCATCGACCTCGACGTCCTCTCCACGGTGGAGTTGTCCGAACATCGGCCCTTCGGGGATTCCCATCTCCCGGGCAAGGCCGATATCGAAGCGTCCGAGCCGATCGTCCTCGACAAGAGCCCAGCCCACAGCCGATGTGCCGTGTTGGACATCGAAGGCGACGATTCGATACTCGTCGGCCCGGTGTCCTTCTCCCGCGCGGCATTCAATGATTTCGACTGGGAACCCAATCCGGTCCTCGCCCAGCCGAACGATCGCGTCGAGCGTCCTAGTCGACCCCCTGGGTCCGTAAATCGTTAATGCGTCTTCACGCCCCTGTAGCGCCATCGTGCGGAGGAGCCCGGTGATTCCCAGCACGTGATCTGCATGCGTATGGGTCACGAAGATCGCTAGGACACCGAAGCCGCTCTGGTAGCGCATCATCTGGCGCTGGGTCCCTTCCCCACAATCAAACAGGAAGAGGTCTCCCTCTCGCTGAACTGCAATGCCGCTGACATTACGCCCGACCGTAGGTCGAGCGGCAGCGGTTCCGAGAAAGGTGAGGCGAATCATTGAGTGCCTGCCGAGATCAGCGCGGGTGCGTGATCACCCGAACGGAGCCAACGTAGCGGGCCGCTGCCGGATCCGGAACGCTACCAGATCCTGAACTGGATCTGAACGAGGCGTCCAGGCTGCGGAAGGCCACACTGATCGAAGACCGCCGCGTCCGTAACGTTTCGCATCGACGCAGATGCATCCATGCGACTCAGCACTCTCGATTTCCCGAGACTGAAGAGCCGCCGAACGGTCAGGTCCAACGGGGCGCTGCCGTCGAGAGGCTGCAACCCGCCCGCCTCAGGGTTCTCACACAACTGCTGACTCATGTACCGGACCGCAACGCTGCCCCTGAAGGCAGCGAGAAGCGGTCCCTCAAGGCCGAACTTTCCGGCCAATGCAGGTTCGTACTCGAGCTCAACTTCCCTGCCGTCAGCCTCGAATCCTTTCACATCCTGCAGCGTGAGGTCACCTGTCAGGGTGGCGCCCCCAAGCCTCCCGACCGCCAGCAGTTCTACACCGGCTCCCCTGATCTCGTCTTGGTTCACCCGCTGAAAGCGCCTGACTCCATCCGAGCCCGTCACGGACCTACGAACAATCGCGTCCGTCAGTTGATGGTAGAAGCCAACCATCTGAATCTCACCGACCCGGTTCGTCATCGTGAACCCGGCTTCCGAACCGAACAGCGTCTCGGGTTGCAGATTCGGATTCGGCTCGAATCGGCCAAGTGCGCCTGAATAAAATTCGCGCAGTGACGGAAAACGTGACCGGCGACTCGCCCCACCGTGAAGTAGAACGCCATCGGCGACGAGCGTACTCAGTCCGAGTCGAACACCGTAGTCGGTGATCGACTCTACCGAGGGCTTGTCTCCGGACTCCGGCGTGTCGGAACCGTCGACGGCTCCTCCGAGCGAAACACTCGACAGGTCACTTGCACCGAAACGAAACTCCGTCTCCATACCGACGCTCCACAGCCGCTGGCGATAGCTGTTCATACCTCCCGGTGTGAGAACCTCGTCGTGGACCACGTCAGCGTAGGTGGCGGACGCCCGCAGATCCCCACTAGCGCCGATCGTATGTTCGCCGAGAACACGGGCTGTCAGGACACGGTCGTCGGAGCCCTCAGTCTCGTCGACTGTGTCATAAGCCTCCGAGGCGAACTGCTCGATCAGCGTAGATCCGAGATCGACTCCAATACTCGCCTCCAGGTCTCCCTCACCGACGCCCGTCTCACGTTGCCCGGTACCCCCGGAGAGAGCCGCCAGCATTCTCTGCTGCTCTGGATACCTCCATAGCCGAGGATCGTCCTGGTGCGCCTCAGGAGGAACACCGCGCTCGACGTCGTATCCGGACGCGGAGAACGAACCCCAGGTGCCCTCGTCTGACCGATACCTCGCCGTGACGAAGCCATCAATTCGCTCAGCGTCGCTGTTGAGGCGCAGGTCGTCTTCGGCCAAGTACTGTGGCCGGAGGGTGGGGTCCTCTTCAGCTTTTTCGGCGACCGGCACACCGCTCCGGTCCTGAAAGCCGAACCCACCGCGGAACACCCACTGGTCATCGACGTCATCGACCAGATGCCCACCGGTAAGTGAGACATTCATCCCACCTGTCCCATCGTAGGCCAAGCCGACGGACAGCGGATCGACCGATCCGATCCGGGATTGCCCTCTGGCCACATCGACCTCGACGACACCTCCCAGCGTGTTCGGCCCGTACAACACTGATGAAAGGCCTCGCACGAGCGTGATTTTTCGCGCCGCTGTGAGGGGAATGATCGACATATCCGTCCGGTGGTCCCACCCGATGGTCAAAGGCACCCCGTCCATCAGAATCGCGATCTGGCGATCCTCTGAACCACGGAGCGCCGGCTGCATCTCACCGCGACTGTTGGCGCGGATCTGGATGAGCGGCATCGCTCGGAGCACCTGCTCCATCGTGGGCGCCGGGATCGACCCGAGTGAGTCGAGGGCGATCACCACACTGCTCGACCCACCGCTGGTCAGTGCCGGCTTGGCCACGCTTACCATGATGCCCCCAAGGAATCGCACGGAGTCGGGAATAATCGAATCCGGGGGATTCTGTGCGGCAACACAGGAAGGCCCGATTGCCAATGCAACCGGGACGGCTCGGAGCCATCCGAGAGAGACGCAGGAATGCAGGATGTTGCGGTGAACCATGAGGACGAGAATCGATACAAAGGAGTGTACAAAGGCCGGCGCGTGATATGACGTAAAACTTCTTTTGTTCCTTGGCTCCGCGGTACCGCATGGGACCGTTCAAAGGTCACCCGGCGCTGACGATCTGCTGAGCCGGAATCGGTTGGACATCCACAGTTTTGGCACGTATCGTGGACCGATACCGCCGCCCTCGGAGGCCTAATGCACAGTCGTCGCTCGTTCCTTGGTACCATGTCCCTTCCCGCCGCCGCAGCTGCGACGGGCTTCACCTTCCGTCCGACTGAGCTTCGAGCCGACGCGATCGACATCGCGGCGAATCTGAAAAGCCATCTCGGGACAGCCGCCGACGTCGTCGCCGACGAGGACTTCTGGTTTGAGGTTCAAGGCGCCTTCACGGTTGATCGCACACTAGTGAACCTGAACAACGGTGGTGTGAGTCCAGCGCCGAAGCTGGTCCAGGATGCCATGAAGCGGCACCTCGACTACTCAAACCTGGCTCCAACCTACACGATGTGGCAGATCTTGGAGCCACAGCGCGAGGGGACCCGCGAGCGCATGGCACGCGCATGGGGTGTGGACGCCGAAGAGGTCGCGTTTACGCGGAACGCCTCAGAGAGTCTCCAGACGATGCAGTTCGGGATCGATCTCGAACGCGGTGACGAGGTCCTGACGACGACACAGGACTACGGGCGAATGATTACGACGTTCAAGCAGCGCGAGCGCCGTGAAGGCATCGTCCTGAAGCAGATCCAGATTCCGGTGCCCGCCGAAGATCCGGCAGAGATCGTCCGCCTGTTCGAGGAAGCGATCACGCCTCGAACCCGGATGATCCTGGCCTCTCACATGGTCAACCTCACAGGCCAGATCCTGCCGGTGACCGAACTGACAGCAATGGCTCGTCGGCACGGCATTCCACTCGTCATTGATGGGGCGCACTCGCTCGCCCACTTCGACTTCGATCTCGGTGAGCTCGATGTCGACAACTACTCGTCCAGCCTTCACAAATGGCTATTCGCTCCGCATGGAACTGGTTTCCTCTACGTCCGAAGGGACAAGATCGCGGACGTCTGGCCACTCATGGCCGCTCCGGAGACACAGGACAACAACATCAGGAAATTCGAGGCCATCGGGACACACCCTGAGGCTCCCTACCTGTGTATTGGGGAGGCACTCACCTTCCATGAAGGCCTTGGCGCGGCTCGGAAGGCTGCCCGACTGGTCTACCTCAGGGACTACTGGGCGAACGAACTGCTCCAGCACGACAACGTGCGGCTGAACACCAGCCAGAAGGAGGGCTTCGCTTGCGGCATCGCCAATGTCGAGGTCCTGGGCGTCGAGCCGAACGCGCTGCGCGACTACCTTTGGGATGCGCACCGCATCATTACGGTGAGCATCAACCACGCCGAGTTCCAGGGACTTCGCATCAGCCCCAGCGTGTACACGACGCTGCCAGAGCTCGATCGGTTCGTCGATGTGATGAGCCACGTCGCACAGAACGGCCTCCCCACCTGAGCCCACACCACATGAGCCACTCACCCACCGGCGGGCGCATCGATTTGCGCCCCGCCCGCTTCGTTGCGTCCCTGCTCATTTGCGGGACACCCATGATCACGGGCGTCGAGGTGGCCGCGCAGGCGGCGTTCTCAGTCTCAGACGTGATGTCGTACTCGTTTGCGTCCGGGCTGGTCGCTTCGCCTGAAGGCAATCGGATCGCGTGGATCGAGAACCGTGAGGGCGAGCGGAATATCTGGGTGGCAGCCGGTCCGGAATGGCGGGGGCGCGCGCTCACCGCGTATCAAGGGGACGACGGTCAGGAGTTGACTGGATTGACGTTCGCGCCGGACGGCGAGCAGGTGATGTACATCCGCGGAGGGGCGCCGAATCGCGAGGGAGAGGTCCCGGATCCACTCTATACTCCTGACGAGGAAGAGCGCGGCGTCTGGATTGTAGACTGGGAGGGCACCGACCCTGCACAGGTCGTCGAAGGAGGTGGGTTCTCGTTGTCACCCGACGGGGAGCGTATAGCCTACGCCCAAGGTCGCGACATCTTCGTGTTGCCGCTCTCTCAGGAGGCCGAGGCGGAACGAGTAGCACGGATCAGGGGGTCCGCCGGCTCTCTGACATGGTCGCCAGGTGGGGAGAGTCTCGCTTTCGTGAGCGGGCGCGGCGACCATGCCTTCATTGGCGTGCTCGACCTCGCCGAGGAGCGGGTCACGTACCTCGACCCGAGCGTCGCGAACGACGGCAGCCCTGTATGGAGTCCTAACGGCCGTCAGATCGCATACCTGCGCGTTCCGAACGAGCGGGTCGTTCAGATGTTTGCTCCAAGGCGTGAAGCGCTCCCCTTTTCGATTCGTGTCGCCGACGCGCGCACGGGCCAGGGCCGCGAAGTCTGGAAGGCGTCGGAGGGTGTCGGCAGTGCGTTCAGCGGGGTGGGCGCAGCTAATCAGCTTTTCTGGGGTGCACAGGACCGACTGGTGTTCCCCTGGGAGGGAGACGGCTGGAAGCACCTGTACAGCATCTCGACGAATGGCGGCCAGCCGACGCTCCTGACTCCCGGGGCGTTCGAGGTCCAGTTCGCCGGAATCACGCCAGACGGTGAGACCGTCGTCTTCGACTCGAACCAGGATGACGTGGACCGGAAGCACATATGGCGCGTTGGTGTTTCCGGTGGGAGCGCGGAACGGCTGACGCCTGGCACGGGCCTCGAGTGGGGAGCGGTCGTAACGGACGGAGGAGCGGTCGCCTACCACGCCGCATCGGGCGCCGAGCCGGCACATACCGTCGTGCTCGATCAGGGCACGACCAACCGCGTCAGTCCGGACCTGCCCTCTGCCTTCCCTGCAGATCGCATGGTCGAGCCTGAGCAGGTCATCTTCCGGGCGGCCGACGGAATGGCCATTCACGGACAGCTGTTCCTCCCGCCGGGGGCGACATCAGGCACGAAACACCCTGCCGTCATCTTCTTCCATGGGGGATCTCGCCGCCAGATGCTTCTCGGCTTCCACCACCGGGGCTACTACCACGGCGCGTATGCTATGAATCAGCTCATGGCGAACGCAGGCTACGTCGTCCTGTCGGTGAACTACCGCAGCGGGACCGGCTACGGCATGGAGTTCCGAGAGGCGGACAACTACGGAGCGACCGGAGCCAGTGAGTTCAACGATGTCATGGGCGCCGGGCTCTATCTGCAATCACGCGACGACGTCGATTCTGACCGCATCGGGCTCTGGGGTGGCTCATACGGCGGGTACCTGACTGCGATGGGGCTCGCGCGAGCATCTGATTTGTTCGCGGCTGGTGTCGACATTCATGGCGTCCACGACTGGAACGTCGTCATGAACGGATTTCAGCCGGAGTATGAGCCAGAGGACTACCCCGAGTTCAGTCGTATCGCGTTCGAATCTTCGCCCATGGCCTTTATTGACGGCTGGGAGTCTCCCGTCCTCCTGATTCACGGCGACGATGACAGAAACGTGCCCTTCCGAGAGTCCGTCGATCTTGCCGAGGCGCTCGCGAAGCAGGGCGTCGAATACGAGCAGCTGATCTTCCCTGACGAAGTGCACGGTTTTCTCTTACATGAGAATTGGGTCTCCGCCTTCGAGGCGACGCTCGATTTCTTCGATCGGAAGCTGCTGCGGCCGATTTCCTGACCACGACCGGATCACACCATGCTGAATGTTCTCGCCCTCGCGGGACTCCTGACCCTGACGCCGGGCGCTGATGGCCCCCGAGTATGTCTAAATTCCACGGTGGGCCCGCTGGACGACACTCTGCAGGAGATGTTCGAGTCCGGGCGCAGCTATACGGATTTCCTGAACGGTGCGACGCGTCGGACGGAGCTCTGGCATGGGAACACCGAGAAGGCCGAGGGAATCGACCCGGACCTGGTTCGGCGAGCGCGTGCCGTTGGCGGCTCATGGAATTTCCTCGCGGTAGCGGTCGACGCATGCTCGGATTCAGTGAGCACGATTCCCTACCTCGCTGAGCTGATCGCTCTCGTGGACGGTCTCGACATGCGCATCGTCGATTCGACCGTAGGCCGTTCGATCATGGATTCGCACAAGACTCCTGATGGGCGCGGGGCGACGCCGACGGTACTGCTGCTCGATGAGGACTTTGAGGAAGCCGGCTGCTTCATCGAGCGCCCGCTCACGCTGCAGACGTGGATCCTCGAGAACAACGACGAGGCCTCGGGTGGCGACATCCTCGAGCACAAGATGGCCTGGTACGCCGAAGACTCGGGGAACGAGACGGTGGCGACCTTCGTGGAGATGCTCGAGGCGGCGGCGAGCGGAGCGGACGAAGTCTGCAGGTGAGTCCGGGGTAGATCCTGAACCAGGAAAAGAAGCTGCCCCGAAACCCGGTTCCGCCCTTTCTTCTTCGCGCGGCCTAAGGCCTCATAAGCTCGCCTAATGACGACCTCGTGCGCGTGCTTTTCAGTCGTGTGTGCCATCCCGATCCAGAGGCTGCAGGAACGTGACGGCGGCGAACAGGGCCACCGTCACTGCTGTGAAATGATCGGTGGCAGCCCCTGCGCGACCAGAAGCTGGTTGAACTGAGCGATATCCGACCGGGCGAGTTCCACCCAGCGCTGCAGATACCCGGTCAGTTGGGACCGATAGATGTCGCGAACCTCCCTTACCTGATCGGTAGGTGCGTGATCCGAGCCGCTCGAGTAACCAGCCAGACTAGAGATTTTGGCCCATAGCTGCCTCGGCCAACGAATCGTGTCCTGCCTCGACGCCCCACCACTCAGCCTCAGGTCGAAGAGATTCATTTCCAGGTCGATGAGCACCTGCTCCAGCTCCTCGGCAGCAGATACGACCTCCGAGTACCTGGCGTCTCCGCGTGTGCGCTCGGCCAAGTCGAGCAATCCCTTTCGGGACCATTCGATACGGTCGATGAGGGCGGCCGTCGAATCGCTCATCTCTCGCAGATCGAGCTGCAAGGCCAGCTGCGCCTGCATGTCCGCGACTGATACGTCAGAGTCAGGATCCTGCAGCACCTCCAGCCACTCCGTCCGCTCCTCGCCACCCGCAATCAGCCGAACCCGGTAACGACCCGGCGTAGCCAGAGGACGAACCGATCCACCGTCGGGGACCGGGCGCGACCCGGACGAGCCCACGTCGACGTGCGCATGCTCAAGCACGGGCGTGCGCAGCCGTGGCGAAGACGAGCCTTCATACCTCAGGTTCCAAGCGACACGATTGATGCCGACGCCCGGGTTCGCTAGCGGGAGCGTGCGAACCACCTGGCCGGCTTCCGTTTCGATTCGGACTGTAACGCCACCGCGAGGTGCTTCGCTCAGGTAGAAGTTGATCGACGCCCCACCGGTCGGATTCTGCCCCGCAGCAGGATCGCCGGGCTGACTTGAGCGCCCTTCGCGGGACGCGAACCGGTACGCCGGACGCGGCGCGAACAGATGCGCCGGCTGAGCCAGCACCTCGTCGGTCATCTGCTGTACGGCCGACAGATCGTCGAAAATCCAGAAACCCCGTCCGTAGGTGGCGACCACCAGGTCGTTGAAATGCGGCTGCACTTGGAGCCAGTAGACCGGCGCGTGCGGCATGTCTCCCTGCAACGGCACCCACCCCTCGCCATCATCGAAGGAGACGTACAGTGCGTTCTCCGTTCCGAGATACAGAAGTCCCGGCCGAGTGGGGTCTTCCCTGATAACCCGGGCGTAGCTGAAGACGCTTCGCGGCACGTTTCCCGAGATCGTCGTCCATGACTCGCCATAGTCGTCGGTCCGATACACAAACGGGTCGTTGTTGCCGACCTGGTGGAAGTCCACCGTGACGTATGCCACCGCCGGGTCGAACCGGGAGGGTTCGACGTTGTTCACCGTGCCCCACTCCGGCAGGTCCGGAATGTTCGCTGTGACATCGCTCCAGGTGACCCCGCCGTCCCTGGTCAGTTGCACGAGTCCATCGTTCGATCCAGTCCAGATCAGGCCAGCTTCGATGGGTGATTCCGCGATGGCGAAGAGAACCGAGAAATAGTTCGGACTCACGTCCTCGGTCGTGAGCCCACCCGATTTCTGCTGACGCTCGCGGTCGTTCCGCGTAAGATCCGGGCTGATCACTTCCCAACTCTGTCCTCCATTCATGGTCCGGTGCACATGCTGACTTCCAGCATACACGGTCTCGTTGTCGTGCGGAGATATGTGAACCGGGAACGTCCACTGGAAACGATACCTGACATCCGAAGCCGCCCACCCTTCCGGGTTGTCGGGCCAGACACTGACGGTGCGCGTAATTCCGGTCGACAGCTCGTGGCGTTCGAGGATACCCTCGTAGCAACCCGACCACACAACGTCGTTCGTGACCGTGTCCGGGACCGCGAATCCTGACTCACACCCGCCTACTGATTTCCACGCCCCGATCGGAATCGAGCCGCCCGACAGGGAATTCGACGGCCCTCCGTACGACGACCCATCCTGTCGATTCCCGTACACGTTGTAGGGCACCCGAGTATCCGTATAGACGTGGTACATCTGTGCGATGGGCAGCTGCGGCTGATACCAATTCTGCCCGCGATTGGTGGAAATCTTCACCCCCTGGTCGTTCCCGATGATCATGCGGTCGGGAAGAAGCGGATCGATCCACATGTCATGGTTGTCCCCGCCGGCGATCACGGAGAAGGTGGCCCCGCCGTCGAGCGACTTCGTGTGGACCGTCGACATGAAGTGGACCTCGTCCGCGTCATCCGGGGCAACAGCCAGTCGGGTGTAGTAAAGGGGTCGCTGGGCAAGCGCATGCTCCGCGTTGACCATCGACCAGTTCGACCCGCCGTTGTCGGAGCGCCACAGCGTTCCTTCGTGCTCACCGAAGTCGGCGTACTCCGGATTCTGGTTCGTCTCGATGAGTGCGTAGATGCGATCGGGATCGTCAGGGGACATGCCAAGGCCGATCTTCCCGATCGTGCCACGCGGCAAACCATTCCCTTCGAGCCGCGTCCAGTTGTCCCCGCCGTCTCGACTGGTCCACAGCCCACTCTCGGGCCCGCCGCTCTCTCGTCCCCACGTCCACATCTGTATCTGCCACGTTGCGGCGAACAGAATCCGAGGGTTGCGCGGGTCCATCACCACGTCGATAGCGCCCGCGTTCGGTCCGGAAAAGAGCACGCGCTCCCAGGTCTCTCCCCCGTCGGTCGTGCGGAAGAGGCCACGGTCCTCCTCCTGAGGACCGTAGAGGTGACCCGCCGCCGCGACGAACACGATATCCGGGTCCGTCGGATGGATGACGATGCGACCGACTCGACCACTGCCTTCGAGCCCCGCGTGCGTCCAGTTCTCGCCGCCGTCGGTTGAGCGATACACCCCATTTCCAATCGAGACATTCGAGCGGATGAACGCTTCGCCCGTCCCCGCCCACACCACGTTGGGGTCGGACGGAGCCACCGCGAGAGCCCCGATCGAGAGCGCGGTCTGGTCGTCGAAAATCGGCCGCCAGCTATGGCCGCCGTCCTCGCTCTTGAAGACCCCGCCTGACGCTGCGCCGAAGTAATACACATTCGGATTCCCCTGCTCACCGATGACCGCACTGACACGATTGCCAACGGGACCGATGTGACGGAAGTCCGAGCCGGCAAACAGCGCTGCGTCCAACTCCTGCGTGCTCTGGGCCGCGACCGCCGGCACCAGGCCGGGCAGTGACGCGAGAAGAAGCAATGACGACCCGCGCAGGCGACGTCCAAAATGCGATGCCATGAACCGCTCCGAATGATGTCTCTTAGGCTGGGGCTGACCCCGAATGCCGACCGGCACAAGATAGATCTCCGTCGAGGCGTGAGGAAGCATGGGAATGAGGCCTTGAACAGGCCTCCGCATCGGAAGTGCTCGGGGGAATCGCTCTCCTGCACCCATCTTGTTGGTAGCGTTCACCGCTTCCCCTCGCCGACGCTACCACAGGGGTTGCCACGGCTGACTTTTTCTCTTTTGCACGCCCCTGTTTTCGATCGTCAATCCGTTCCCGGCGCCCCCTGGGTTCGTGGGCCCCACCGACAGCGGTCCGATGAAAGAACAGCGTGGAATGATCACGCAGACGTCTGTCGCCGTTCTGGTCATCCTCATGATGTCGTATCTGACGGGTCAGAGCTTACTTCGCTTCTTTTCCGTCAGCGTGGCATCGCTTCGAGTAGCAAGTGGGCTCGTGATTTTCGCCATGGCCTGGGTGATGCTTCAGGCCCGAATCAGTGCCACGAAGCAGATACCGGAGGAGATCGAAGAGGCTGAAGAGAGCTCAGATGCCACTTCCGATGGCGATAGTCCCGCTGGTAATGCCCCTGCTAGCGGGCCTCGCTTGGATCATTCTTCAAGCAGCAGGCCCGATCGCTAGCGCACTCGGTCAGACAGGCATGAACCAGGCGACCTGCTTCATGGCCTCATTCTGGTTGCGACCGGCTTCGAGTTCACCACCTCATGACTTGGGAAAATCTTCCAAAGGTGGATGATCAAGGCATGACCCAACCACCGAAACGCCCTCCTGCTCGTCGTCCTCCACGAGCGATTGAGGCTCACCGCCTGAGGACTCGCAGGCTTCGGGTTCTTCGCAACGATGACCCTATGTCCAGATCGCCTCAGGTGCTCCGGATCACGGTTTGGAGCCATGCCGCTGCTTGGTGGATCTCCTCCACTGGCGTCGCTCTACTCGCCTCGATTCAGGCGGCCCGGGAAGCTCTGAGCATCAAGCCCGCGCGAGTCCTAGAATAGGCCGCAGGAACTCGCTCCCTTCAGAAGGGGTTCGTAACGGACGCGAAACGCATACGTTTTGCGGAACTGACTGACGACCGAGACAAGAACGCCGGAGACCCTCCATGATCATCCGACGCCCATCCGACATACCGTCCTCCGAGATCACACCGGAGAGCGTCTATGTGAACCGCCGAAAGTTTATCAAGGCTGCGGCTGCTGGCGCAGCAGGACTTGCGGTAGGCCCCACTGCCCTCGAGGGCAGTGAGCACGGAATCCTTCGGCGACAGGAAATTCCAGCTCGTTTTGCAACGCTGCGGTCCGAGATGGACGAGGAGTTGAACTCGTACACCGACGTGACGACATACAATAATTTTTACGAGTTCGGCACGGACAAGAGAGATCCTGCTCGGAATTCAGGCGAATTTCGGCCGACCCCCTGGAAGGTCACGATCGGGGGCGAGTGCAATAAGCCGGGTGACTACGACCTGGACGACTTGCTGTCCGGAATAACCATGGAGGATCGAGTCTACCGCATGAGGTGTGTGGAAGCCTGGTCTATGGTCATCCCGTGGTACGGCTTTCAGCTTTCGTCGCTGATCAAACGGGTCGAGCCCACCGGAAACGCGAAATTCATCGTGTTCAAGACGGTCGTGCGCCCGGAAGAGATGCCTGGCCAGCGCAGTCCCAACCTGAGCTGGCCGTACATCGAGGGCCTTCGGATGGATGAAGCCATGCATCCGCTCACCCTTATGGTCACTGGCCTTTACGGCATGGACCTGCCCAACCAGAATGGGGCTCCGCTTCGTCTAATCGTGCCGTGGAAGTACGGATTCAAGGGCGTGAAGTCGATCGTGAGCATCGACTTCGTCGAGCAGATGCCGCTGAACACGTGGAAGCAGCAGAACTCCAACGAGTATGGCTTCTACGCCAACGTGAATCCCGAGGTAAGCCATCCGCGCTGGAGTCAGGCGCGCGAGCGGCGGCTGCCGGGTGCTTTCAAAAATCACGAGACGCTCATGTTCAATGGGTATACCGATCAGGTACAGCACCTGTACGCCGGTATGGACCTCGCTCGCTGGAAGTAGCGCGAACCCATTCCCATGAATCAGAAGCGTGCCGTGCTCGGCCTCAAGGTCGTGCTATGGCTAGGTGCGTCGGCACCCGGTGTCTGGCTTGTAACGGGCCTATTCACAGGATCGCTGGGCGTGAACCCCATCGAGAAGCTGACAAGAGTGTCCGGTATGACGACGCTCGTCCTGCTCTTGCTGACGCTTGCAGTGACTCCCGTTCGTCGGTTCACCGGATGGAATCCCATCATCAAAATTCGTCGCCCGATGGGGCTCTTCGCGTTCTTCTACGCGCTTAGCCACTTCAGTATCTGGTTCGTCTTCGACATGACGTTCAACGTCGGTTACATGTTCGAGGACATCCTGCTTCGGAAGTACATCACGGTGGGAATGACGGCTCTCCTGATCCTGACCCCGCTTGCGATCACATCGACGACGGGGTGGATTCGCCGACTCGGGAAGCGCTGGGGGAGGCTTCACAAGGGAGCGTACATGGCAACGGCTCTGGGTTGCCTCCACTACTTCTGGCTCGTCAAAGCTGACACGCGGCTGCCACTGCTTCTGGCTGCCTGCTTCGCGGCACTCCTGCTGCTGCGTCAGCCCCGGTTCGATCCACGCCAATGGCGGACGTCAAAAGGGACTCGTACGGGCTGAGTACCGGTGGTGGCACACCGAGTGGATGAGCTTAGTGGTTCAGCGCGTACGCATCGGGTGTGGACGAGCAGAAAAACTCGTCAGCTTCGCCTTCCCGCTCCCATCCGTCTGCGCGGTCGGTATTGTGCGTTTTGCGACGGCCGCTTCTTCGACAAAATTTGATCGACGGGACCCAGGGCACCTCCCAGACATCATACAGGGCTTTCATGAGAGGGTGACCCGGTTCGATGTCTACCCAGCCCTTCCCCGGCAGCGCTCTTGGAAACCGGTTGCTGCGACGAGACACAGGAGAGGGACCCACCGACGCACCTGGAGAGCATCGGCGCCGCATCATCCGTCCGCGAGGTCCCGCGGGCAGGAGGTCACACGGAAGCCATCGCGAGTTCGAGGAATCTCTGAAGGATCCCCTCCGTGTGTTCGGTTTCGGGCGTGCGCTCCTCGAGGTCCTCGAGGCTTGATGCACCCGCCAGCGGGATATACGACGGATAACGACGCATCCGCTCGATGAAGCCCGCTCGATCCAACTCCGGGTGGAACTGTGTGCAGTAGATCGGGCGCCCAGGAAAATGAAACACCTGGTTCTCCACCCCTTCACTGGAAGCCAGCAGCACCGCCTCATCGGGCAACGTGATGACATGATCCTCGTGCGCACTCAAGGCCTGAAATCTCAGACCGAGAGGTCCGAACACTGGATCTTCGCGACCCGCGGGGGTGAGCTCTACCCAAGTGACACCGACCTCGGCCCGCGCCCGGTCCGTGATAACCTCCCCGCCCATCGCACGGGCCATCGCCTGAAAGCCCCAGCATGACGCGAACGTCGGTTTCGACGACTCGTAAAGCCCGACCATCGCATCGAGCGCAGCGGGCAGCCAGTCTCCTCCGCGGGCCACGGAGTAGTCACCGCTGCCACCGAGCAGGACCACGTCTGCGGCGTCAAGTCTCTCGGCGTCAGGCGCTCCGCTCAGGAGATCGAAGATCTCGATCTGGTTTCGGTCCAGACGGAAGCAGCGCTCGAAGCAGCCGATCTCATGCTCACGCATGGGGTCGGCGTCGTTCCGTACCTGGAGCAAGAGAAGTCGAAGGTCGGACGTCGAAGTTGAGATCACGAGGCATAGGGTTGCAGGGACGAGCGGATCCGGGGCGGAACGACGCTACCGAGCCGATGATAGGCGAGGCATACCCCTTGTCGCCACACCGGATGACAAGGGTTTGTTTGTCATCCTGCTCGCGTGAGACCGTGCTACGAAGCCAGAGCCCGGTTTCGCCACGAAAGCTGACGAGGTCAACGTGGACGAAGTGGCCACCCCATTCGGAACTGCCCCGAGTTCGCGCACCTAGACGCGGAAACTAGGACTGCGATTCGAGAGATTCTGATGGAGGCGAACTCGAATTTCGCCGAGATCACTGGGCGCCGATCAGTCGCCATCGAGCGTATTGACCAAGACGCTCGCGACACCATCCCCGTCTACTGAAACACGAACGGACCACGGCTGGCAGCAAACGGCACAGTCCTCGACGTACTCCTGGACTTCACCACCCGCCTGATCTACTGGAATTTCGACGCTCTCTCCGCAGTACGGACAATACACGACCGCCGCAGACGTGAGGTCTGCGCCGTACTGGTCTTCGTCGAGGTCGTCGTCGCTTGAACTTAAGAAGTCGAACATGCCCTATGATGCACTCACAACGGTGCCGGCTGCCAGAGTAACGAGGTCACCCGGTCGACCGGGCGGCCCGATCACTGCCGGGCTACCCGTCGTCCTCGACGAAGTCACATGCAGCTTCAACCTTGGCTCCCATGAAACCTGTCCTGAGCAGGAGAGCATTGCTCCCGAGCGCCGCAACAACTCTCGCCGTCAGCCCAGCGTTGCAACCATGATCGCCTTGATCGTGTGCAGCCGGTTCTCCGCCTGGTCGACCACGACGGAGTTGGGAGATTCGAAAACCTCTTCCGTCACTTCCAGCCCCTCGAGCCCGAATTTCTGGAAAATCTCCTCCCCAACTTCGGTATCGCGGTTGTGGAAGGCTGGGAGACAGTGCATGAATCGCGCATCAGCCTTGCCGGTCGCCGACATGACGTCGGCGTTGATCTGATAGTCACGAAGCAGATCGATGCGTTCGGCCCAGACGGAATCCGGCTCGCCCATGGATACCCAGACATCGGTGTGGACAAAGTCCGCGTCCTCGACCCCTGCCGCTACATCATCGGTCACGGTCAGACGAGCTCCGGTCTTCTCGGCCAGCGACCGGCACTCGTCGACAAGGTCCGTATCCGGCCAAAGCGACTTGGGAGCCACAATCCGCACGTCCATCCCGAATATCACACCACCCACCATGAGCGAATTGCCCATGTTGAAGCGGGCATCACCCAGATAGGCAAACGACGTCTCGGCCAGCGGCTTCCCGCTGTGCTCCCGCATGGTGAGCACGTCCGCGAGAATCTGAGTTGGATGATACTCGTCGGTCAGTCCGTTCCACACGGGGACCCCGGCATGCTCACCCAGGATCTCGACAGTCGACTGTGCGAAGCCCCGGTACTCGATGCCGTCGAACATCCGCCCGAGGACGCGAGCCGTGTCCTTCATGGTCTCCTTCACCCCGATCTGCGTGCCTGTCGGACCAAGGTAGACCGCATGTGCCCCCTGCTGGCTAGCCGCGACTTCGAAGGCACATCGGGTTCGCGTCGAACCCTTCTCGAAGATGAGGGCGAAATTCATGCCCTCTAGGCGGCAGGTTTCCGAGCGAGTGCGCCTCTCTTCCTTGAGTTCCGCAGCGAGGTCCAGAAGGTAGTGGGCCTCGATCGGAGTGAAATCGAGGAGCTTTAGAAAATTCCTGCCCCGTAAATCGACGCGCATGTCGTGTTGTCCTTCACCGGTGAATCGGTTCAGATCGGGTCTCGAAGCTGGGAGTCAATTCAGGGCGGGATTCTACCCAAAGTGCTGGCAGCGCGTCTACCGACCCAGGATCACCGTCTCGGTTGTCACGGTGCGTCAGGTCGAAGACTGGATCTACTCGGTACGACGTCCGTGCGATCACCGGGTGCACCACGAGCCGCAGCAGGGCGAGCGCGATAGGCAATCGGCTCCTAGCTTAACTACTTACATTCCCTGTGCCTGGAGCCCGCCTTGCCTCACTCCGTTGCCCCGATTGCATGCCTGCTGACCTGCTGCCTTGCGCTGGGGTGCTCCCCAACTTCTGATGACGCTCAGGGGTCGGTGCTCTTACCGACCGACCTGCAGGCCCGTGTCGAAGCGCGCCTGGACGGGCTCGATGCGACCGCGACAGTCTACGCGAAGCACCTGCCGACCGGGCGGGAAATCGCAGTACGGGCAGATCTCCCCATGAACACGCTGAGCGTCATCAAGATCCCGGTCATGGTGCAAGCGTTTCGAGATAACGCATCCGGCCGCTTGGACTTTGACGCACGCTACCCAGTGGACCCGGACGATATGCGGCGCGGTAGTGGTCTGGTCCAGACGTTCGCTCCAGGTCTGAACCCCACGCTACGGGGCCTAGTCACGCAGATGATCATCACCTCTGACAACACAGCGACGGACATGGTCATCGCCGCTGTCGGCCTCGATCGGGTGAACGCGTTTCTCAAAGCCGAGGGGTACGTGGATACCCGTTTGAAGATGACGACCGGCGACCTGTTCCGAGAAGTCTGGGTTCGGACGGACCCGGCCAACGCGTCGATGACCGACCGACAGGTGTTCGCCCAAGGCTTTCCCAACGATGATGCTGCGTCAGATCGCTCGTTCGCGCTCGAGGGCGACTCGACGGTCTGGCTTGGCCGAACGACAGCCCGTGAGATGGGCAGACTGCTCGAGCAGCTCTACTCTGCAGAACTGACCGACCAGGCCGCCAGTGAGGACATGGTCGGCATCCTCAGTCGCCAGTTGTACTCAAGCCGGCTCCCCCAGCGAGTCCAGTGGCAGGGCGTCAGTGTCGCGCACAAGACCGGGGACTGGCCACCCATGGCGGGAAACGATACCGGGATTCTGTTCTACGAAGGTGGCCCGACTGTCGTCGCCGCTTTTACGAACCAGAACACGGGCGACTTCTTTGACCTGGAAGCCACGCTCGGCCTGATCGCGGAAGATATCGTTCGGGCGTGGCGCTGACGGCTACATCCGAGCGAGAGCCATTCTCACAGCTTCGTAAGCGTTCACGACACCACCCGTAACCGAGAGTGTTCCGAAGGGAACCGCCGTCCCCGACCCGGGCTGTGGCACCATGTCATCCCCGTACTTCACCGACGAGTCCAGAAGGATGCGTCTCACGTCAGACGCAGAGAGCTCTGGGAAGTACGCCATGAGAAGCGCTGCGACCCCACTCACGACGGGCGCAGCCATACTCGTGCCGTCTTCCTGCTTGTACTCGCTACCCGGTACCGTCGACAGAATCGCCACTCCCGGCGAGAAAACGTCGACCCGGGTCTGGCTGTAGTTCGAGAAGGTGGCTGCCAGACTATCGACCATCCAATTGGCCGCACCGATCTCGATCCAGTTCTCCGCCCTGCCGCCGTCGTCGTATACCGGCGTCGGGAAGTTGGCGTTGTCGTCGAGGTTCTCACCGTCATTTCCGGCCGCGTGGATCATCAGCACCCCGGCCTCGTCCGCGTACCGAATGGCTGCATCGACGAGTGACTTCCGAGGGGAGTGCGTCTTGCCGAAGCTCATGTTGATGATGTTCGCGCCGTTGTCGACGGCGTATCGGATCGCATTTGCGACGTCTTTGTCTCGTTCGTCGCCATCTGGAACGGTCCGAATCGTCATGAGCCGGACGTTAGCACCAATCCCGTCGATGCCCTCATCATTGCCACGCATCGCTCCGATGATGCCCGCGACGTGCGTCCCGTGCTTCGCATCGGGGCCCATGACATCCCGGTTCCCGTACGCACTCTCGTTGCCATCTTCGAAGTCGTCACCGACGATCTCACGTCCATTGAACTCGGTATCGAGCCCGTACTCAGCCAGCCCCTCGTAGGCCTCCCGGGCTTCGACTAGCACTTCCATCGTGATCCCCCCCTCTCTCAGCTGCAGGTATATGTCACGCGCCTGACTCACCCGCTGCGTTCCCGGACGAATCGCCTCGACTACCTCAGGCGTCAGCTCATCCGTGGGCACCACGACGAGAAGCGTTGACGTCGCGAACTCGAGTGCCTGCTGAAGCTGATCGACCTGCGCGAGCGTCTGCTCAACCTCGGTCGCGCGCTCCTCATACTCCGAGCTAACCGCAGAGCAGTCGAGCCCGGCCGGAAGCGATTCTCCGCGCTCGCAGCGGGCATACATGCGGGTCACCTCCAGCGACTCGTGTCCAACGTTCCTACCATCGGCGCCACCGATGAAATTCCAGCCATAGACGTCGTCCACGTATCCGTTCCCGTCGTCGTCAAAGCCGTTCCCAGGCGTCTCGCCCGGGTTTTGCCAGAGCGAGCCTCGAAGGTCGACGTGCAGCGTGTCGATACCGCCGTCGATCACCGCGACGATGACCTCGCGAGCGGGCTGGCGATCGGCGAGCAATTCCCGATAGGCACGGTCTGCACTCACTCCGGGGACACGATCCTCGCCGAGATCCATCAGCTGCCATGCGTCAGGGGCTGATGTGATCAGTTCAGGCGGGGTGGGTTCTGCAGCCGCAGGCGCGGCCGTCGGTGGTGGGCTTATGGGCGCACCGGAGGCGCAGGCAGCAAGGAGGAAGGGGAGAAAGAGAAGACTGGGTCGTGAGCGCATGGAGATCAACGGGCTAAGAGTTTGTAACACGGTGATTCGATGGAAGACCATCTCGTGCGAGACGGCTTCACCGCAGTTCGTGGGTTACTGCCGCGACTCATAGTGATACCAATCCCCAGTGTTCACCGTTCCGGCCTCAAGTCCGCACGACTAGAGCGGGCGAAGCAAGAGTACACTCAGCAGACCGAGTTGAAATCACCAACAGGACAGTCACAGCAAAAGGATGCACCCGTGGGCACTCCTCGGTCGGCCTCAGGTGTTCAGCTAACTCGTTTGTATCACCTCGATGCCGGGGGCGGGACTTGAACCCGCAAGGGCCTAAGCCCGGGGGATTTTAAGTCCCCTGTGTTTACCGATTTCACCACCCCGGCAAGTGTTGTACTACAACAATTTACGAGATCACTGACTCAGTGTGCACCAGCTTTTCCAGAATATTGCATCAAATTTTGTAGCAATTGATTTTGGCCCTATAAGCATTCGGCAAGTTGCGTGAGTCATAAAACGCCCGATTAAGCCGTTTTTCCCCAATTTATAAACCATTCTTATGTGATGCTGTAATGTTATGTCGAGCATACAATAATGTGGCTAGGAGCGTTAGACGGTGCAGCGCGGGTCATTCATCAGCGCATGGTCGCGGAACCTCTCCGCCTCCCACTGGAGCTGGAGAAGATCACGTCCTGCACGGACCCAACCGATATCATCATGATTCGTGACCTGATGGCTCCAGACCTGCCGTGCTCTCCCTCCGCCACCCGGCTAACTTGTTCGTATGAATCCAGCCCGCTTCTCCCGCATTCGTGCGGCCCTGATTCGCCGTCAGCCCGACCTGACCGTCGTCATGGATCAGGTCCACAAGTCACACAACTTTTCTGCGATTCTTCGGAACTGCGACGCAGTCGGGATACTGGAGGCCCACGTCGTGCCCCCAAGCCACGGACTAGATCTGCATCACGGGACGTCGGCCGGCACGAAGAAATGGGTTCGCGTGCGCCGCCATGACGACGTCGAGCAGGCTGTTACACACCTGCAGTCCCAGGGCTTCACCGTACTCGCCGCCCATCCCTCCCCCGCCGCTACGGACTACCGCGAGGTCGATTTCACCCGACCCACAGCGATCATGATGGGAGCTGAACTTCACGGGGTATCGCCCGAGGGCCTCAGGAGCGCCGACGCCCAAGTGGTCCTCCCGATGATGGGGATGGTCCATTCCCTGAACGTCTCGGTGGCTACCTCGCTCCTGCTCTTTGAGGCGCTCAGACAGCGCCAGGCCGCAGGGATGTATGACAGCTCCCGACTGGATCCCACCGTCCTCGAGAAGACGCTGTTCGAATGGGCCTACCCCACCGTGGCGAAAGCTCGCAGGGCCGCAGACAAGCCGTATCCGCAGCTTAGTGAAGACGGTGACATCGTCCGGGGTACGTAGCCCCCATCTGATCGCTTAGAGCATCCGCCCCAGCTGAAAACGCAGCGAATCCTCTACACCTTCGTAGAAAAACTCAAAGCCTGATTCGATCAACTTCTTGGGCTGCACTCGCTGTCCCCACAGCAGTGCCTCTTTTCCGAGTTCCCCGAAAAGCGCCTTCACCGCCAGGGCCGGGACCGGCACGATCGTCGGCCGCCCCAGAGCACGCCCCAGCGCCGACGTGAACATCGAATTTAGCACGGGGTTGGGCGAAGTGGCGTTAACCGGTCCGCTCAGAGAGTCGTCCTGAATCGCATGCAAGATCACACCTAGCAGATCATCGAGGTCGATCCAGCTTACGTATTGTTTCCCGGACCCGAGGCGTCCGCCAGCGCCCATTTTGAATGGGAGGAGCATCTGTCCCACGGCGCCACCCGTCGGCGACAACGCGACCCCCGTGCGCAGGGTCACGACCCGCAGGCCCGCTCGTTCGGCCGGCGTGGTGGCCCCCTCCCAATCGCGACACACCTCGGCGAGGAAGCCTTTGCCGGCCGGGGCCGTTTCCGTGATGACTTTCTTGCCTTGATCTCCGTAGAAACCCACGGCCGAAGCGGAGACGAGCACACGCGGGCCATTCTTCATGGTCGCAAGCGTGCGACTGAGGAGTTCAGTTCCGCGAACCCGGCTCTGCTTGATCGATCGCTTACGAGACTCGGTCCAGCGGTCGGAAGCAATGGAGGTGCCAGCTAGGTGTACGACCGCATCGACTCCTTCTAGTCCCGCCGGATCCAGAACACCCGCGGCGGGATTCCAAAAGACGGATCGATCATCCATGCGACGGCTGTCCCGAACCAGCGAAATGACGTCGTGCCCGCCGGTGCTCAGGAAGTGCTTCAGGTTGGATCCTACCATCCCGGACGCTCCCGTGATGGCGATACGGAGTGGTTTCCGGTCACGGTACGGTGCGTGACGGGCCAGGTCCGTGAAGAGACGCTGATAGCGGAATCGGAACAGCCGCTCCAGCTCTCGCTTGATTAAACTCGGCCCAAACGTGGCGCCAGCAGCTCCGCCGGGCAGTTCGATCTCGAGATCATCGCTCACGACCGTGCCGCCGGTCGCGCCCGCTTCAAAGCCATGAGTATGAAGCCAGCTTTTCATCGGGCCCCTCACCTGCTCGTCCCGAAATTGCTTGCCGTACTCGTAATCTCGGTGCGTGAGGTCCCAGCGGAACCGCGTCGGGCCACGACGGATGCTGAGGCTGATAGCACCTCCGTCCTGGATGCCGCCACTCCGGTGTAGGACCTCGACATCGGCCCAGGGCGGCGTCAGACGTTCAATCGCTCCCGGACGCTCATGCCAATCGAATACATCTTCTGGCGCGTGGTCTGCGAGCTCAGTGCGAAATGAATAACGCATTCTTAACAGGTTAAGCAGGAAGTGCCGTCAGGCCGCCACTACCCCCGTGTCCACTCTAGGTCCCTTCACCCAAACAACAGTACGGCAGCGATCGACGGAACAAATTGCACCGTAAAATTGTCCAGCCCGTGATTGCTGCCAGCCTCGACGAGGGCCGCGACTGCACCACAAAGTATGCCTCCCCACAGCGGTGCGCCGCCAATCGAGCTCAGCGCGACGGTCGAGCCGACCGAAGCCACAACGAACACAGCGGCTGAACCTTCTAGCGTACGGGTCGCAGGGACCCCGACAAGCGACGGCACACGATAGGGGTGTTTGCCCCACCGGGATCCCACCGGCTCGCCGATCGCGTCACCCCACCCCGCAGCCAGATACCCAACCGCCGCGTATGGACCGGCGAAGATGGCTGCCGCGAGGCCTCCAACGGCGGTGGCCGCCAGCGGGACCAGTATGAACAGCGTCTGGCGGGGTCGATCAGAGTCACGGGCAAGCGCATCATACAGGACGTTGCCCTCTCCACCTGCAACTGCTCCCAGCACCACCAAGGCCACCACTACCCCGAAGACCAGAGTCCCGGGCAACCCGCAGAAGGTGTGAACGACCGCAGCAGATGTGAACACACACAGGTGGAAGAGCTTTCGGGTGTAGGCAACGCGGACACCACGGCGCCTGAGGCCACCGGCCACAGCCGTACCGACGCCTGCCGAAGCGACACCGGCTCCGAGGGCCGCCGCAGCGACCAACGGTGTGGGCACGAGGCTGAGTAAATAAGAAATCAGGAGACCGTGTCCTCGAAAACGGTGAATCCTTTTCGCGTCATTTTACCCTAGCCCTCTTTATTCTGGGATCGCCGAAATCATCCCCTACATTCGCTACCAGAAATTCAGCTCCCGACACTGGAAACTCTGGCATATCGCCAGAGCGAACTGGCGAAGCAGGTCCGAAAAACGAGGATATCCGCAGAACGAGAGTTCCTCGAGTGCTCCAGCCGACAGGTACAGCGCGGCGCCGCGAATGACCAGCCAGCTTCCCCGATATTGCAGTTTTTTTGACAAAAGGCCCCAAGGCCATGATTTCCGGTAGAGAATTCATGCCTTAGTGCCGTTCCCCGGGCGGGTCAACTCGACAGGGTGTCCCGAATGGCCACGACACCGGCGGCGGGTCCATCACTGTGACCATACACGGCAGATCCGGCAACGAGAACGGTGGCCCCAGTGGCCGCAATCTCCGCTGCATTTCCGACGTGCACGCCCCCATCGACTTGGAGTTCGGCCGAGGAGCCGGCTTCGTCGAGCATCGCCCGCGCGCGCCGCAATTTGTCGGAACTGGCTGGTATGTAGGACTGGCCACCAAATCCCGGGTTCACAGACATGACCAACAACAGGTCAAGATCTGAAAGGACCTCCTCAATCGACTCGAGGGGTGTGCCAGGGTTCACGGCGACGCCCGCCCTGACGCCTAGCTCACGAATCCGCTGTAGCGTGCGATGAAGGTGCCGGCAGGCCTCTACGTGGACTGTCAAAATGTCCGCGCCCGCTTTCGCGAACGCTTCGAGATATCGATCAGGGTCCTCGATCATCAAGTGCACATCAAGCGGAAGGTCCGTGGACCGCCGTGCACCTTCCGTAATAACGGGCCCAATCGTGATGTTCGGGACGAACTGTCCGTCCATGACATCGACATGGATCCAATCAGCCCCGCCGCTCTCAACCGCCTGGATCTGCTCTCCCAGTCGCGAGAAGTCACAAGAGAGAATCGACGGCGCCAGCTTTACCATTCCACTCATCGGTCCATTCCTGGCATCATGCGGCTCTCGTCATAGTTCGAATTCCATCTGCAGAAGCGATAATTGCCATGTCAGCCATCCCCAGAAACAGCCCGTTGTCGACGATGCCCGCCCGATATGCCAGCGTTCCCGCCAACGCCACAGGATCCGGGATTCCCGTCACATAGTGGCAATCAAGGAACACATTGCCGTTGTCACTACGGATGGGAGATCCCTCGTCGGACACGCGCAGAACGACCTCTGCCCCGGTACCGGCGAGGAAAGAAGCCTGGGCACCGAGGGCCCAATCGACGACCTCAACGGGAAGCGGCGCCTTCTGACCCAGCCGATCAACGAGCTTGCTGTCATCCGAGATGATGATGAGTCGATCAGACGCCTGTGCGACCATCTTCTCCCGCAACAGAGCCGCACCGAGCCCTTTGATCAGATCGAGTTCAGGAGACACCTCGTCGGCACCGTCGATGGTGAGGTCGAGGCGCGGGCGATCATCCAGTTCGGCAAGCGGGATGTCCAGCGAGCGAGCCTGCCGCTCAGTCTGTATCGACGTCGGAACGCCAACGATGTCCGTGAGGCGTCCCTCGGTAAGGGCGTCGCCCAGAAGGTCAACCAGATGGCGGACAGTACTTCCTGTTCCCAGTCCCAGTGCCATTCCGCTCTCGACCGATTCCAGGGCGGTGGCTGCTGCAGCGCGCTTCAGTTCATCTTGGCTCACGAGCGTAGCGTGTCCCGAGGCTAATCAGTGGATCGGCGCAGCAATGTACCCATCGAGAGAAGCGGGTACCACCCGGAGATCAGCCCTGCTCGGCCCCGCGTGCAGCGGCGCCCTCGATCCGGCGCCTCGCTTCCGAAAGCTGCGCATCGATCGCGCCAAGCGCCGTGCCGCCCGAGGCCGTCCGAGCATCGGCAGACGCCTTCCAGTCGAACACCTCGAAGACATCCTCGTCGAAGGTCTCGTGCGCCTCGCGGTAGTCGTCGAGAGAGAGCTCCGCGAGAGAACTCTCTGCGAGTTCGGCCCGTCTCACCAGCCTTCCCACCACTTCGTGGGTCGTCCGGAACGGCACCCCCCGTCTGACCAGGTAGTCCGCGATATCAGTCGCCAGCAGCTGTGCGTCCATTACCGCCAGCATTCGGTCCGGGCGGAATGCGGCCGTGCGAATCGCGCCGGTCATCGCGGGCAGCGTGAGATCCAGTGTGTCAATCGTGTCGAAGAGCGGATCCTTGTCCTCCTGGAGGTCCCGGTTGTAGCTGGTGGGGAGCCCCTTGAGGAGGGTAAGAATCGACATCAGATTGCCGAGGAGGCGACCGGACTTGCCGCGACCCAACTCTGCGACATCTGGATTCCTCTTCTGAGGCATCAAACTCGACCCCGTGCTGAAGCCGTCACTCAGCCTGACGAATCCGAATTCGGTGCTCGAGAAGAGGACCAGATCTTCCGAGAGACGGGACAGATGTACCCCGATCATCGCACCCGCATAGGTCAGGTCACAGATCCAGTCGCGGTCGGAAACCGCATCCACCGAGTTCTCCGACACCCGGTCGAAGCCGAGTTCAGTGCGAAGCACTTCCCGGTCGACAGGGAACGGACAGCCCGCGATCGCCCCTGACCCCAACGGCATTACCGAAGCAGCCGACCGGGCCGCGCGAAGTCGTTCGACGTCTCGGAGGAGAGGAAACAGGTGGCTCAGCGCCCACTGTGCCGCCCGAAGTGGCTGGGCCTGCTGGAGGTGCGTGTATCCTGGCATGACCACTTCGCGTCCCTGCTGAGCCAAGCCATGAAGCGCTCCCGTGAGATCGAGCACTCGACCGATCAGGCGATCGCAAGAAGACATCCCATACAATCGGACGCCCGTGGACGATTGGTCATTTCTCGAACGGCCCGTGTGTAGCTTGCCAGCAATGTCTCCGGCAGCCTCACCCAGCATGCGCTCGACAAGCGAGTGGATGTCCTCTTCCGATGCCCCCGCGAAACCTTCGGTCTCGATTCGCGTGGCAACGACCCCAAGACCCTCGACAATAGCGGCGGTCTCGTCAGGCGTCAGAACGCCTGCGTTTCCGATGGCCCGGGCCCAAGCGACACTCCCGCGAACGTCCTCCCGCCACAGCCTCTGGTCAATCGAAAGACTGAGATTGAACGGAACCATCTCCGGCGCCATCCCATCTTCGAAACGCCCACCCCAGAGTGACCCTGAGGCGTCGGCGCCCTCCGCCGTACTCAGACGGCCCCCGCTTCGATGACCCCCTCGATCAGCCTCGACACGTCGGCATCAGCGGGCCGCTGGCCTTCAACCGCAGCAGCGGCCCGGATCGGAAGTCCGAAGAGGCGAATGAACCCCTGAGCGTCCGCATGATCATAGGTGACAGCGTGCCCGAAGCTGGCCAGGTCCTCGCGGTACAGCGAGACCGGGCTCGTGCGGCTTACCACACGGGTCGAACCCTTGAACAGCTTCACGGTAGCCGAGCCAGTCACATTTTTCGAGAGCACATCGGCCATCGCCTGCATCGCCTCACGCTCCGGAGTCCACCACCGGCCCTCGTAAAGCATGTCAGCCCATCGGTGTGCCATCTCATCCTTGAGTCCCTCCGACCTCCGGTCGAGCGTGATCGACTCGAGATCCTTCAGCGCCTCGTAAAGAATCATCCCACCGGGAGTCTCGTACACACCGCGCGACTTCATCCCAACCAAGCGGTTTTCCACCAGGTCAGCACGCCCAACACCGTGGCGAGAGCCCATTTCATTGAGTGTCGAGAGAAGCTCAACTGCTCCCATGACCTCGCCGTCGAGCGAGACCGGGACGCCTGCGTCGAATCCAACGACAACATTCTCAGCCTCATCAGGTGCGAGCTCCGGAGCGAGCGTCCAGAGGTACATCGCTTCCTCAGGCTCGAAGGCCGGATCTTCCAACGGTCCGCCTTCATGCGAGATGTGCCAGAGATTCTCATCTCTTGAGTACAGCTTCGATTCGTCCACGCCCTCTAGCGAAATGTTCCGCGCCCGAGCATAAGCCACGCACTCCTCACGCGAGGTGAGGTCCCACTCACGCCAAGGAGCGATAACGTCGAGTTCGGGGCCCAGCGCTGCGTACGACAGCTCGAAACGAATCTGATCGTTGCCCTTTCCGGTGCACCCGTGCGCAACAGCTTCCGCACCTAATTGGTGCGCGATCTCGACCTGGCGTTTACCCAGAATCGGACGAGCCATCGCGGTGCCCAGCAGATACTTACGGCCGTATACAGCGCCGATCTTCAGCGTGGGAAATACAAAGTCTTCAACGAAGGTCTGGCGTAAGTCCTCGCCGTAGAAGGCCGATGCACCGGTGCGCATCGCCTTCGCCTTCAAGCCATCGAGTCCACCAGGCTGACCCACATCGCCAGCCATGCACACGACGTCTGCGTCGTAATTTTCCTTGAGCCACGGCACGATCACCGAAGTGTCGAGCCCACCCGAGTATCCGAGAACGACCTTCATATTCATGCTCCCTAACGCAGTGCCATTTTTTCAAAAAGAGGCCCGGAGGACAGAAGACCGACAGCTTCCCGCCAAAGCGTCGGAGAGCCGATTGCCTCAAACTTCCGCCCCCGGTCCCCTGTTTTGCATGCCGAGATGTGGATCACACAAGTGATCGAAGTATAAATATTCACTAGTTATGCATGGTGTCAACGGCGGTCTACCGGTGTGCGGCCATCGCTTCGATACGCGCCCTGACTTTTGGAAGTGCGCCAGGGTCTCGCAGGATCAGAAGGATGGTGTCGTCCCCTGCCAGAGTCCCCAGAACCTCCGGCCACTCCTCCCAGTCGATCGCGGCCGCAACCGTTTGCGCGCCGCCCTTCATCGTCCGCACCACGAGCAGGTGGTCCACGCCATCGGCGCTGTGGAAGAGCGCCGGCAACAGGGACTCAAGGGAAGGCGTGCTGTTCCACTCCTCGGGAGAGGAGTAGAAACCAACCCCGTCAGCACCTGGTACCTTCACTAGACGAAGCTCCCTCATGTCCCGCGACAACGTTGCCTGAGTCACCTCTGTCCCTCGCGCGTGAAGCAGCTCCCGCAGCGACTCCTGGCTCGGAACGCGATGAGTCCGAACGACCTCAATGATCTGCGAATGACGATCTCGCTTGCTCATGCCACCGCCTTTTCGACGAAGCCCCGCACGCGTTCAGGCTCGAACCCCAGACTGCGCTCGACCTCCTCACCGCCAGCGAAGACGATGACCGTCGGAATGCTGCGAATCTCGTATCGCATCGCGATGTCCTGCGAGGCATCGGTGTCGATCTTCACCACGAGCATCTTACCCATCTGCTGTTGTGCGACTTCGTCCATCAGCGGCGCCACCATCTTGCACGGCGCGCACCAGTCCGCATAGAAGTCGACGAGAACAGGCACCTTGGCCTGAAGAACCGTGCGCTCGAAATCTTCCTGGGCCACCTTCACAGGCCTATCGAGCAGCATCGGCTTGCTACACGCCGTACACGCTGGACGGTTAGTCGAGGTCGACAGGTCGACCTCGTTGATCTCGAGACAGAAACCGCAACGCAGGGACACTCCGGTCGCGGTCGTTTCGTCACTCAAGGCTGATCCTCTGGTTCAAGTTGGGACGTCAGGTAACCGGAACCTTGCAAGGGTTCCGGCCTTTGCGAAGAGCTGCCAAACAACGAGGCCCTGCCACCCAACGGTGAAAGGGCCTCGTCTATCTCCGGCCAAGACACGCCAGCTGCTCGAATCAGAAGAGGTCGTACTTCACTCGGAGCATCATGAAGCGACCGATCGCCGGCACGCCCACGAAGGACTGCCAAGCCGTATCGAAGAGATTCGTCACGGAAGCCTGAAGCGTCGCCCGAGTGCTCGGAATCGTGTATCCAGCCGTCAGATCAACCAGTGACGACGAATCGACATCACCGTCAAACCCGGCCGAGATCGCCGGGAAACCGGATGCGAATCGGACACGAGCCGACGCGCTGAGCCCGCTGACGACATTGCGGTAGGCGAGTCCAACAGTCCCTTTCTCTTTCGGAGCGTTAAGAGCGATCGGTGATCCGTCAGAGATCGGGAACGTGTCATCACTGACATGAGAGAACGACCCGGTCATCGATAGCTCGTTGGTGAGGAAGGCCTGGAAGGAGATGTCCCCGCCCCAGAGGTCGATGTCACCGACGTTGCGATACGAAACGATCAGGTCAGCGCCTTGCGCCCCCACATTGTTGGACGACTGGACACCCAACGGGAGTGCGATCGGACTCCCAGGTTTGCCCGCACCTGCCGAAAGCGCAGCCGCCGTTGCCGGGCCAACGATCGGGGTCAGGTAGGCCTCCATCGAGACCGGGTCGAGACCGATGAGAGGCGTCTGCACGAGGAGCGGCGAGATGAAGTCGTTTTTCCTCGTGTAGTACAGGTCAGCAGCGATCGAGATTCGATCGCTGATGACACCCGTCCAGCCCACCTCGAACGTCTGTGTGGTCGACTCGATTGTCGGCGGCAGATCGGGAAGAACGAGCTGGCTGAGTGGCAGCGCGGCCTGGGTGTTCGGGTCAATCGCCAACGCAACGATGTCTCCGTTGCCTGGGGTAAGCGAGGAGAGGAACGCCGCGGTCGCTGGGTCGATGCCACCGGCCGCAGCCAGCACCCCGACGTAGTACTGCCACATGAGAGGCGTCTGGGCGGGCACGAGCTGGCCTGCCCCGCCCGAGCCTGCCGGTGTAAACGGCGAACGCATCCATGCGAACGTGTCGTCCGGTCCGCGCAGAGACCACCCGTCGAGCCCACTACCGTAAGCTCGGGTCGTGAACCCGAGTGCACCAATCGGTGGTGGAGCGAAACCACCACCAATGTCGAGGAAATAGTTCAGCGCAGATGGGGTGGAGAACGCCTTGTTGTACGTGAGGCGGATGCCGTGGTTCTCGTTCGGCTTGAAGACCAGCGCGGCCCTCGGAGAGAATACGTTGTTGGGCAAGACCGAGTGCGAGTCGATGCGACCTGCGATGATCAGGTCGAGTTTCGGCATGAGGGCGGTCTTCGACTGCAGATACCCTCCCCACTCGGTCATCTCGTCGACGTCTTCGTAGGCCCCATAGATACGGCGGGAGGATGCAGGATTCGTACGGTAGTAATCGAAACCGTAGGTGAAGTCCTGACGCCCCTCTGCGAAGTCGATGCCGTGCTGGACCTGGGCGACCTTCAGGGAAGACTCATCGACCAGCGTGACGCCGTCCCGCAACAGGAAGGAATTTCCGGAGTTACTCCCGTTGTAATAACCCTGAGCGAACAGGCGCCCTTTGCTCAAACGCGCCTGAAAGAAGTCGTAGACCCAGTCCTCGGTCTGGCCGGCGCCGAGGCCGGTCAACTCGATACCACTCGAGGTGTTTCGCCCATATGTCGTCACGAACGTCCCGTCTTCTGCGAACTGGTAGTCCGCCCGCGCTTCGAGACTCCAGCGCTCGACTTCATATTTCCGATCGCCGATCCGACCGCAGGCGACGCCCGCCTCTGCCGTGCTGAGGCCCCGCGTGATTTTGTCTGCCTGACAGACCGCCGGGTTCGCGTCGGCAAAGGCCTGAGCCGTCTGCTCGGTCGGGTCGACGTATTCCCACTCATCTCCGGACAGGTACTGTCCAGAAATCTTCACGCCGAGGTTCTCACTGAGAAGAAAGGCCGACCGCATTGATCCTTGGTAAGCAGAGGGGCCCCCTCCGCCATTCGTCCCGCTCCCCAAAGTGAACGACGTCCCCTGCTCAGAGAGTGGTGATTTGGAGATAATGTGAACGACCCCGTTGGCCGTGTTTGGCCCGTACAGAGCCGAGCCCGGACCTAGGACGACCTCGATCCGATCGATGTCGTCGTCGATGGTCGGGATGTAGTGAAGCAAGTTCACCCGGAGTGACGGAACACCTGCCAGTCGATAATCGGACAGCATGTGCAAGCTGCCGGAGAAAATGTTGTTGAACCCCCTCACCACGATGTTCGAGTTCTGCATTCCGTGCGTTACTACATCCACGCCGGGAGCATTCCGCAGGTGATCGGCACTGTTGAACGTCGCGAACTCTTGGATCTCTTGACTCGTGATCACATCGGTCGTGGCGGCTGACTCGACGAGCCTCCCACCAGCGCCTACCGACGTGCGGTCGACCGTGACGACAACGCCGCCCCCGGTCAGGGCTGCAGCCTGAGTAAGCAACGAGATGTCCAGCGTCGTCGTGCCGCTCGGTCCAACAGACACGTCGAAGCGTGCATCTGCATGCGCAACGTGGCTCACGATCACGACATAGGAACCCGCAGGCAGGTTCACCAGATAGACGCCCTGGTCATTCGCCAACACACCCGTGCGGGGAGCACCGCCCCGGATCGTGACCTGAGCTTGGGGGACTGCCGCTCCGGTCTCATTCGTCACGGTCCCGGTGAGGGTTCCCTGCTGAGCGGCGGCGGTGCCGGTGAACAGGAACGCGACCACAAAGGTCGCTAATAGAGTTCGCACGAATTGTTGGCACATGTCAGCCTCACGAAGCCGAAAGGAATTCCAACGGTAGGATCCAACTTGAACGTAGACCCTAAAAGCTGGAAGTCGCAATCATTCCCAGCGAGCTTCCCCAGTTCCCCAGTTCCCCAGTACCACGGCCAGCCGATCTGGCGAAGCTCGACTGATCTCGACATGATGCGGCCATGACCCTTCCGGATTTTTCTCTGCCCAGGCTGGAGATCGCACACAAGCGTATCGCCGCGGCCGTCCACCGGACGCCCCTGGCCTACTCCCGTACTCTCTCCGAGCGTGTCGGGGCCGAGGTTTGGCTCAAATGTGAGAACCTTCAGAAGACGGGCGCGTTCAAGGTTCGGGGGGCTCTCAACCGGCTCCTGACCCTGAGCGACAAGGAGCGAGCTCGCGGAGTCGCCACGATCTCTGCCGGGAACCACGCGCAGGCAGTAGCCTGGGCCGCCTCGGCAACGGGAGTCCAGAGTGTCGTCGTGATGCCCGAGCACGCTTCACCGACTAAAGTGCGCGCGAGCCAGGAGTACGGAGCCGAAGTCATTCTTCATGGCGACGCCTCCGCAGCATTCAAGCGAGTCCTCGAGGTGAGCGAGGAGCGCGGACTGACCTTTGTCCACCCGTTCGACGACGAAGAGGTCATAGCTGGACACGCGTCGTGCGGTCTCGAGATACTTGAGGATGCACCCGAGGTCGGCACGGTAGTCATTCCCGTCGGCGGTGGTGGCCTTTCATCGGCGATTTCCGTGGCCCTTGCTGCATCCGGCTCTGACGCAGCGATCTGGGGTGTTGAGCCGGAGGGGGCGGCTGGAATGCACGACAGTCTCGCAGCAGGACATGCAGTCCACCTCGATCGGGTGGATACGGTCGCGGACGGCCTGGGGGCCCCGATGGCCGGGGTCCTCAACCATGCGATACTTGCGGAGTACGCAGAGGGTGTGGTCCTCGTCGAAGATGCCGAGATCATCGCCGCACTCGCTCTGATCCTGGAGCGCACCAAGTTGCTGGTCGAGCCTTCGGGCGCGGCAGGCCTAGCCGCAATGCTCTCGGGAAATATCCAGGTCGATGACGACCGGCCGGTCGTCATCGTGTTGAGCGGAGGCAACGCAGACCTCGAGCAGTTGGCTTCCCTTCTGGCTCAGCGCGATGGACCCTCAAATGATCCGTTGGCTACCGGGACATCGGCTACGAGCCCACCTGATGCAAACCCTTCGGCTTCGGACTAGTTCATGTGCCGACTGCTGGCTTATCTGGGTGAGCCGACGAGGGTCGCCTCGCTCGTGTATGGCGGTGACCACTCGCTCTACCAGCAGAGCTGGGCTCCGCATGAACTGATCTCCGGGTCTGTGAACGCGGATGGCTACGGAGTGGTCTGGTATCACGAAAGCAGGCCGGCTCGAATCGCGGAGGCCCGGCCTATCTGGTACGACGACGATCTCCGTCAAACACTTGATACGATTCGGGCCGGGACGGTAATAGCGGCGTTGCGGAACGGTACACCAGGCATTCCCGTGGATCGATCCGGCCTGCTGCCGATGGTCGATGACCAGTGGAGCTTCGTGCTCAACGGATTCGTACCTGACTTCCGAGCCAGCCACATGCGCGCGTTGCGCTCGACGCTTCCAGACGAGCTTTACGGTCGGCTGCGAGGGGCATCGGATTCCGAGACCCTCTTTCTATTGGCCCTGGCGGAAGTCCGAAACGGCACGAGCCTCGTCGACGCCCTGATTGCCGTGGTCCGGCGGGTCACGGAGAGAGTCGGGCAGGAGGAAGCTCAGCTGAACATGGTTCTATCGGACGGGGAGGTTCTCGCCGCCGTCCGAAGCAGCAATGTGGACCGAACCAACTCTATGTACACGGCGACGGGCTCGAACCTCGCCCCGGACGGTCACATCCTGACGTCAGAACCCCCGGAGGGCGACTCAGACTGGAACCACATCCCGGACCACACCTCAGTTGTAATCGATGCATGCGGAGTCACGCAGTCCCCGCTCGTGTCAGGCTGAGGCTCAGGTCAGTCGACATCTATTAGCTCCAATTCGAATACTAGCGTCGCTCCGGGCGGGATATCCCCCCGACCTCGGGATCCGTAGCCCAGCCCTGGGCGAACCACCAGACGGCGGGTGCCGCCGCGCTTCATGCCGACGATTCCCTCGTTCCATCCACGGATCACTTCACTTCCACCGAGCCTGAGGTGGTAGGGATCGCCGCCCAAGCTCGCGTCGAACACGGTTCCGTCAGGAAGCCAGCCGACATAGTGAATCCAGACCCGGCTCGTGCGCCGAGCGAGCGGCCCGTCCCCGATCTCGACATCCTGGACATAGAGGCCCGAAGAGGTGCGTTCGAACTCGGACAGATCGATTCCGAGCTGGAGGGAATAGAAGAGATCGGCCGGGTCCCAATCTGCTGACGCGGGGTCTCGGGTCGCCGTACCGCCTCCACACGCTGCGAGGGTACAAGCGAGGACTAGGGCTACAAGAGATTTTGTAAGATGAGGTCTGTTCGTCATGCCAGAGACTACCTTGCCTTCCTGAGAGGGAGCAAGATCTTCGTATCGCATATTGAGGACTCGTGACGATCGATGGTCCGCCAGCCGTCACCCATACCAAGGACCCCGGAGAGGCAATGACATCCAGAATGCTTGTGCGGCCCGTACCAAGGACCTTCGCCGCCGCCGTGATAGCCGCTGGCGTGATCGGCCAGGGAGCTGTGACCACGACCGTGTCGGCCGCGACAGCGATGCCACAGGAGTCGACCGAAGACATGCAGGTGGAGAAGCTCGTCGGCGATTGGATCGACGCGCTCGGCGGTCTCGCGACGTACGACAAATTGGAGGGCGCACGGTACACGCTCACCACGGAGATGTACGACGCAGGCAGCTCCAGGCTCCGCCGCACGCGCCCCCGTTACGTCACGATCGCGCGCTCCTCACAAGGGGAACTGGGACGGATCGACCGGTGGGAGGGAGACGACTTCATCGAGCAGGGCTGGGACGGCTCAGAGGTCTGGGCCCGTCTGAACAGCACAACACTCTCGGCCGGAGCCAAGGACTTCGATGAGGTCCAGTATGTCTCTGGCGACCTCAATTACTGGATCGCCCTGCCCTACAAGCTGCGCGACAGCGGCGTGAACCTGCACAACCGGGGCGCTGACGACCTGGGCCGCACAATGGTCGGAGTGAGCTTCGGCGACGGCGTCGGGCTACATGACGGTGACACGTGGCAGTACTGGTTCGAAGGCGGACGCACCTGGCCAGTCCAGGTTGCCTACAAGGAAGAAGGGCGTACCAACTGGAATTACCTGCGCTTCGAGGATATCCGGACGATCGATGGTTACACCTTCGTCGGCCGCCGTGTCCATTTCAATGACGACGGGCAGGTGACCAAGATCCTCTACACGCACGACTTCGAACTCAACCCAGAGCTCGGGCCGGAGGCGTTCTCAAGCGGGCGGTGACGTCTGCGCGGTTATGAGATCTCGCGGGTCGCTTCACCTTCTCCGATCACCTTGAGCTTCACGCTGGTGTGCGGCGAAACAAATGCGCAGCTACTCCCTCTGCGCGACTCCCTGGCTCTCCAAGTAGGACACCGCCGGATATCGCGGCGGGTTGTCCGGACCCTGACATGTCGGCAGGCATTCCAGTGGGTAGTTGGCTGTTGCGTTGAAGAAGAACGGCACGGAGTACCTGTCTCGCTCGCCGCGATGAGGTGGCACAAAGTGCTTGACGCTGACGAACCGGTCGTTCGACCACTGTCTCAGGAGCTCCCCCGTATTCACCACTAGGGCGTCCGGAATGACTGGTGCAGTGAGCCACACCTTCCGCTGCTCACCATAGACCGCCAATCCAGGCCCTGATTGGGCGAGGAGCGTGAAGAAGCTCGTGTCCACGTGTGGTGCGATCCCAAACTGATCCACCGCCGCGTTCGTCGTGTCGGTGTACCGGGTCATCCGCAACCGATAGAACGGCGACTGAAACGCCGGTTCAAACCAGTCAGGACTGAGCTCGAGCGCTACGGCATAGATCGGCAACAGCGCCAGGGCGACCCGCTCGATCTCAGCGGCATAAGCTTCGACAGCTGTCTGGAATCCCGGCAGCACGGACTCAGGTAGCCACGGGTTGTCCCCCAGGCGCAGTGTCCGGTCTCGCTTGAAAAGGACCGCCTCATTGAGATTTCCTTTTGCTCTCGCCGGCAGCCGTCGCTCACCGAGTGGCAACCAGCCGATCCCGGGTGCTGCCGCAGCGGGATCGTCGATCGTGACCTGACTCTTGATGTCATCGGGAGAGGTGAGAAAGCTTTTCGCAGCGGCGAAAATCGATGCGAACATCTCCGTATCGATGCCGTGCCCAACCAGACAGTGGAAGCCGGTGTTCTCACCGATGAATCGGATCTGTTCTCCGAGCCTTTCGAGTTCGGCAGCATCACCCGTCGCGAAGTAGCACTCCACATCGACCAAAGGGATGTCATCAGAAGTGGCGGCTACGAGTGAAGAGGCGTCCCAGGTAGCGGCCTCATCGGCAAGCTCTGCGGCCCGCTTGCCGCCGAAATCTCCTGAGTCTTCCGTGCTAGGTTGGTTCATCGTGAGTTGGATTCGATGAGACAGGGCGGCCCTCGGAGCGGTCCGCCTTCCGATGAGATAGCAGGCTAGTCGTCGTTCAGCTCACCGCAAGCACTACGTGGCGAAAAAGCTACTGGGCCGAGAGGGTTCGAACCTCGAACCTCCTGGGTAACAACCAGGCGCTCTACCAATTGAGCTACACCCCATCAACAAAAAACAGCCGCGACCCCCTTGGGGAGTCGCAGCCGTCTCGTTTTCGCTTCGTTCAGCTATACGAGCTCGCGGCCGCAACCCCTCCGGGGATTGCGATTGCATATCGAATTCGAATTGCTTGTGCGAATCATCATGCCCTCATCCTGGCTCTGATCTCACGCCCGATCAACGTGAGCGGGGACGGAGCTCAATCATCAACCTGCGGCTTCGATCGCCTTCAGTGCGGCGACGGTGGATGTCACGTGATCGGCGCTGGTCTTCAGCGCAGCCCGCTCTGCCTCACCAAGCTCGACCTCGACGATCCGCTCGAGTCCGTTCTCACCAAGGAGGCACGGCACGCCGAGATACATGTCGTTGAAGCCATACTCACCCTGGAGCCAGGCAGCGCACGGAAGAATCCGGCGCTTGTCCTTGACGATGGCCTCGGCCATCTGGACGGCGGCCGCGGCGGGCGCGTAGTACGCGCTCCCTGTCTTGAGGTGGGAAACGATCTCGCCCCCGCCCTTCCGGGTGCGCTCCACAAGCGCGTCAATCCGATCCTGCGGTATCAGCTGAGTGAGCGGAATTCCACTCACGGACGTGTAGCTGGCGAGCGGCACCATGGTGTCGCCGTGGCCCCCGAGGACGAGTGCCTGGATGTCTTCGATCGACACGTCGAGCTCGAGCGCGATGAAGGAGCGATAGCGCGCGGTGTCGAGAACGCCGGCCATGCCGATGACTCGCTCGCGCGGGAAGCCGGAAGCCTCGAGGGCAACCTGAGCCATCACATCGAGTGGATTCGTCACCATGATGATGATCGAGTCCGGAGCGACGCGCTTGATCTCGTTCGTGACCGAACGGATGACGCCAGCGTTCGTCTTGAGTAGATCGTCTCGGCTCATCCCCGGCTTGCGAGCGATTCCGGCCGTGACGATGAAGATCTCCGACCCTGCGGACGCCTCGTAGTCGTTCGAGCCGTAGACCCGCGAGTCGCAGCCCTCGATTGGGGCGCTCTCCCACTGGTCCAGTCCCTTACCTTGCGGGATACCCTCGGCGATGTCGACGAGGATGACTTCTTTGGCGAGTTCCTTCTGGGCCAGAAGCTGAGAGCAGGTGGCTCCCACGTGTCCGGCACCGACGACAGTAATCTTATTCGCGCTCATGAAAAACGTCCGCTCCGCAGCAGGGTTTCGTTCAATTCGACAGCAGAGTGGGCCCACAGGGTCGTCTCTGCGAGCCGGACGAGACGCCGACCCGCAGGAGTATAACGAGGCTGAAAGGGAGGTCTACCCCGCTCAGCCTCCGGTCTGCGACAACGCGATCAGGCCACCCGAACCGGCAGAGCTGCCCTGAATCAGATAGTGCCGCTCAGGCTTGGTCTGGAGCGTCTCAACGATGTGCGGAACAAGGTCTTCACCCGCCCGAAGTGGATCCCTCAGGTTCGTCTGCATCGACCCAAAAAGACACGGCCGCAGCTGACCATCGGCCGTAAGCCGCATCCGGTTGCATCGATCGCAGTAGTTGTGACTCATCGGAGTGATGACCCCGATCGTGCCTGGGGCCCCGGGGAACTTGTGATACAGTGCCGGCCCATTTCCGAACGGACCCTCGACCGGTTCGAGCGCGTCGATCTTCTCGATGCGCCGCAGCGCTTCGGTGCACGATATGAACTGCTTCTCGCTCAGCTCGAGGTTCGCCCCGGTGGGCATCATCTCGATGAACCGGATGTGCCAAGGGCGCTCGCGTGTGATCGCGGCAAAGTCCTCGATCTCGTCATCATTCTGCCCTCGGATGAGCACCACGTTGATCTTGATCGGGGAGAAGCCCGCAGCCTCAGCAGCGTCGAGGCCCGCCATGATCTTGGGGAACGAGCCCGGACGTCGCGAGATACTGTCGACTCGGTCGGCCCTGAGTGAATCAAGTGAGACGTTAAGGCGCTGGATGCCCGCATCACGCAGCGCTTCGGCCTGGTCCTCGAGGAGCACCGCGTTCGTGGACAGCGAGAGATCATCGATCTCCGGGACGGCCGCGATCATCTTGACCAGGTCGGGCAGGTCTCGACGCACGAGGGGTTCGCCACCCGTGATCCGGACGCGTTTCAGTCCCATGCCAGCCATCGTCCGTACGATCTCAGCAATCTCCTCGTAGCTGAGCAGTTGCTCACGCTTGAGCCACGGCAGCCCTTCCTCCGGCATGCAGTAGACACATCGCAAGTTGCACTTGTCCGTGACAGACACGCGCAGATACTCCACGCGACGGCCGAATTGATCGATCACCTTGGCTCTCCTACGGGAGGAACGGTGCCCTTGACCCACTCGGCGGTCCCGTCCGCATAGTGTTCCTTCTTCCAGATGGGGAGACGCTTCTTGATCTCCTCGATGACGTACCTGGTCGCGTCGAACGACTCGGCGCGATGCGGACTCGATGCCGCAATCGCAACGGATACCTCTCCGATCGCGAGGTCACCGGTGCGGTGCACGACCACGAGCCGATCCGTGCCCAGCCGGGCGGCTGCCTCGCTCGCAATCTCACAGAGCACGGTCTGGGCCATGTCGGCATAGGCGTCATACCGCATCCCGCTCACGGGACGACCATCGGCATGGTCACGAACTACACCCACGAAGAGCAAGGAGGCGCCGTCCTCGTCCGAGCCGACACGTCGAAACAAGTCGGTCGGATCAATGGGGTCAGGGCCGACGAAGGCGGAAATCAAAGACCTATCCCCCCGCCACAGGTGGGATGAAAGCGACTTCGTCGTTCGGATTCAGGACTTCATCCATGAACGCGTATGTGTGATTGACGGCGATCGCGGGCTCCGTCGGCAGAAAGTCAAACGGCGCGCCTCTCCCTCTCAGGTCCGCAACGAGGTCCGCGACCGTGGCACCCTCACGCAACTCCACCGCGATTTCACCACTTCCGACGAGATCTCGGTACGCAGCGAAGAAGAGTGCATTGACAGAAAAGGACACGGGAGAGTGGGCCGTGAGGAGAGGGTTCATCTAACCTGACATGTTGAAACATCACGTCAGGCGGCTAAAGAGATAGAGGCACCCCGTAAACGCCTGCAACGTTCCCGCTACGGCCGTGACGCCGGTTCGAGTGCTCGCCCTCATTCTCACCGCTCGGGCCACCACCGCCCCTTCGCCCTCGACCTCCGTTCTCCCCACCCTGCAATCGGCGAATGCGGCGCCCGAGCTCTTCGCGAAGCGACTGCAGCTGAAGGACCTTCATGGGGGAAAGGACTTCACGCAGCGCCGCCTGCTCTTCGACTAAAAGGCGGCTCTCCGTCTGCCGCAGGTCGATCACGCTGGCGAGAAGCCCTGCCGCCGCTTCCTCGTCCCCACGATCAGCTTCGATAAGTGCCTCCACCTGACGCCGGACAACGGACTCTCTCCGCATCAGGTCACGTCGACGGCGATCAAACCTGCGCACGACCGCGGAGAGCGACCGCGCCTCGTCTTCCGTCAGTTCAAGGCGCTCCTCCATCATGCGCGACATCCTCGTCCGGATGCGCTCCTCGAGCTGCGCGCGCTGCTCAGGGGAGGGGCCACGCCGCCCGGGGGGCTGGTCCTGGCCGGACAGTGGTCCGGCGACGGTCGCGGTCATCAGGATGGCTGTGGCAAACAGCCGGACGGCCAGACGGGGCGCCATTAGACTGCACCCCCGGCGCTGCCTGCAGTGAGCTCATCAAACAAGGCCTGTAGCGCCTCATCGGAGAGGCCCTCCAGCGTCGGTGCCCCAGCAACGAGTCCGCCATCACTCAGCCAGAGTTCACCCTCTGCCAGCTCGGTCGCGTACTCCGGAGCCCCGGTCCGCACGGCGTCGGGGTCCAAGGCGATGCCGACGCCGATCGCCAACGCGATAGCGGCGGCGGCAGAAATACCCCACCAGGGCCGTCTCCCACGGCGGCGCTCTGCATGCACTCCGGCAAGAATCTGCGCAACAGAATCCACCGGAGGCTGTGGCCGCGCGGCAAACAGGCTCTCGACCAACTCCAGTTCCTCTCGACACTCAGCGCAGCCCGAGAGATGTGCTTCGACGTGTTCCGCATCCCGTGCTTCGATTCGGTTCGTGCCGAATCCCGGAAGTAACTCCCTGACCGTGCCACACTCTGTCTCTTTCATTCCATCATCTCCCTCAGCCTTCGGACTCCGTGGAAGTAGTTCACTCGGGCCGCGCCTTCGCTCGACCCGATCACGTCTCCGATCTCTCTGAAACTCAGTCCTTCATCGATCCGAAGCGAGACGGATAGTTTTTGCTTCTCCGGTAACCGCTCCAGCATGGTGCGTGCTCTCGTCGATTCGTCCGTGATCGCGGCCGCCTCCACCGGATCGATTCCATCGGCACTGATGGGACCTGCATCGTCGATCGATATTTCCTGCCGCCGCTGACGCTTGCGCAGAACGCCTCGCGCTTCGTTCGCCGTAATGGTCAGCAGCCAGGTTTTGAACGATGCATCGCCTCGAAATCGATCCAGCGAACGGAACGCCTTCAAGAACGTGTCCTGGGCTACGTCCATCGCCGTGTCGCTATCGCCTACCACAGATAAGGCCACACGGTACGAGGCGCCGTGGTAGCGCTGCACCAGAGCACTCATCGCTGCATCCTCCCCAGCACGGGCTCGCTCGACCAACTCTGCGTCGGAAAGGTCCGTCTGAAGTCTGTGTTCTTCGCTCACGGTATATAGAACGCCTGAACGTTCAAAACGTTAATTCGGCGGGACAACCGAAGCGCTAGAAGCTGCTGATCTTGTCCAGACGCTCGACGCGGGCCCGAAGATGCTTGGAGGGCTTGAAGACAGGCACAGAGCGGGAGGGAACCTCTACGGAGTCGCCCGTCCGCGGATTCCGCGCCATGCGCGTCTTCCGTTTACGAACCTTGAAAGTGCCGAAGCCGCGGATCTCAATGTTCTCGTTGTTGGCGAGCGCCAGCTTCACCGCGTTCAGAAAGCCGTCCACAACCAACGCACAATCTTTCTTGGTGATTCCAGGGCCGATGGCTTCGGCTACCTGTTCCACCAAGTCTGCCTTCGTCATTATCGTCTCCAGAGGCCGTGTTCCGGCACGCTCAAGTCGTAAGCGAGCGGAGACTGTAACGAGCCCACAAGCGAGTCGCAAGTTTGTCGGAGTCGTTGGGGGATAGCGACTTGCGAGGATAGCGGAGGCGAAAGCCTCAGATCCCTCGGCGGGCCTCCATCAGTCCAATAAACGTGTCGAACAGGTAGCGGCTATCGTGTGGACCGGGGGCGGCCTCAGGATGGTATTGCACGGAAATCACCGGCAGTTCGCGGTGCTCCACACCTGCTACGGTGCCGTCGTACAGGTTGACGTGTGTCAGACGAAGGTCAGCTGCCCCGGGGATCGACCCGTCCTCGTCAGCCTTCACGGCGAAGCCGTGGTTCTGCGAGGTAATCTCGACCGTCTCACGATCGAGGTTCTTCACCGGATGGTTCCCGCCGTGATGCCCGAAGGGAAGCTTGAACGTTGTGGCTCCGAATGCTCGGCATATGAGCTGGTGACCAAGACAGATGCCGAATACGGGCACGTCCGCTCGGGCCAAGCCGAGAATCGCCTGCTCTGCTGCCCCGACGGCAGCGGGATCTCCTGGTCCATTCGAGACGAACAGCCCATCCGGAGGGTTCGACAGGATATCCTCGACCGGTGTGTCCGCGGGAATCACCGTCACATGGCAGCCGCGCTCGGCGAGGAGCTTGGGCGAGTGGGCCTTCACACCAAAGTCGTACGCGAGCACCCGAAACCGCTCGGTCCCCACGGCCGGCACCTCGTATGGCCTCTGAGTGGAGACGCCATTGGCCAAGTCCAACCCTTCCATGAGAGGCTGAGCCAGGATTTCCTCCAGGATCTCGTCCTGATCGCAACTGATGCCGACAACAGCGCCTCTCATGGCCCCCTTTGACCGGATGTGACGGGTCAGGGCACGTGTGTCCACGTCGGAGATCCCGGTGATGCCGTGCTCCGACAAGTACTCGTCCAGACCGCCTTCCGAGCGCCAGTTGGAATGCATCCGGGAGGCCTCCCGTACGATGAATCCGTTCACCTGGGGCACCGGCGACTCGCAATCCTCTGGATTGACGCCGTAGTTCCCGATGAGCGGGTAAGTCATAATCACGAGCTGACCCGTGTACGACGGGTCCGTGAGCACTTCCTGGTAGCCCGTCATGGAGGTGTTGAACACCACCTCTCCATGGGCCACAGTAGACGCGCCGATCAACTGGCCGTCAAAGCGGCGGCCGTCCTCGAGAAGCAGGTACGCAGTGTGGTCCAGCGGAGCCTCCATGGCGTGGTGTGCAGCATCCGATTCCCGGAACGCTCCAGAAAAGCTACCGGGCACAGGAGTCGGGTCAACTCCGTGCCACCGTCGACCTGTTCAAGGGCGACTGCGACCGACCTGACATCGTGGAGCCACCTCAGCTACGCGACGCGCGACTCGTGACCGAAGACCTGCACAAAGCGCTCGACAAAGGCAGTGCGAACCCTCTCCGGATCTGGCGCCCTCCCTGTTTCCCGCTCGATAGAGGTCACCCCACCGTCGGGGATTCCACATGGCACAATCGTCCCGAAATACGAAAGGTCTGCACTCACGTTAAGGGCGATCCCGTGAGATGTGATCCAACCCGACGATACACGCACCCCGATTGCAGCCAGCTTGCCGACCTCCGTCCAGACACCGGTCCCTGTTTTGCTACGCCAGGCCTCAATGTCGAAGTCAGCCGCGACGAGGATGAGAACCTCTTCCAAATCTCTGAGATAGCGGTGCAGGTCCTTTCGATCGGGCTTCAGATCCAGAATCGGATATGCGACAAGCTGGCCAGGCCCGTGGTAGGTGACGTCCCCGCCCCTACCGGCTTCGTGCAGACCGATGCCCCGGCGTTCGCGCTCGGCTTCGTCCGCGAGGATATGATCCACGTGCGAACTGGATCCCATCGTGATCACATGAGGGTGCTCAAGCACTATAAGCGTGTCGGGAACTTCTCCTGCCCGACGCTGAGCAACGAGTTCCTTCTGCATTTCGAGCGCGACCCCGTAGGGCACACTGCCCGGAGTCAGCACCACGAGCTGGTGCAAGGTCTTCATCGGATGCCGCGGGCCCCGACATTCACACGTGGCACTACGGCAACGCCCCCGGAAGCAGTGAGGCTCCGAGGGCGTAGTTCTGCCGAGTACCGCGATTCGATCATGCGTCCTCGGGGAAGTTCTCCAGCATGTCCTTGAGGCGTGCCAGGAATCGCGCCGAGTCCGCTCCGTCCACGACCCGGTGGTCGTACCCGAGCGAGAAAAGACACCGCTTTCGGATCGCCATCGAGTCCGCACCGGTCTCTGGGTCCGTGACTACGACAACACGCTTCTCGATCGCGCCAAGTCCAAGGATCGAGGAAGTCCCTTTCGGAATCACAGGCAGCCCCACGAGCGTTCCGAGCACGCCCGGATTCGTAATCGTGAACGTCGCGCCCTGAATTTCATTCGGCACCAATTTCCGATTCCGTGCTCGGCCAGCCAGATCGACGATCTTGTTGCCGATACCGACCAGGCTGAGGTGGTCTGCATCGTGAACCACTGGGACGATGAGCCCCGGATTCAAGTCCACCGCCATGCCCAGGTGAATGTTGCCGCGGAAAATGATGTTGTTACCGGACACAGTCGAGTTCACGGTCGGGAACTCATGCAGCACCCGCGAAACGGCCCAGGCGATGATGGCCGTGTAGCTGACCTTCGCACCCTGCTGAGCCCATTTCGGCTTGTTCGCCGTGCGAACACGATCGATCACCGAGAAGTCCACCTCAATGAAAGAGTGAACGTGAGGGGCGACGCGCTTCGCCAGAACCATATGCTCCGCGGTCAGGCGACGGATCTTGTCCATCGGCTCGACCGTGTCGCCTTCCCGAACTGGGAATTCAGGATGCTCGACTTCTTTGAAAAACCGCTGCCACAGGTCCGACGGAGCTGAAGCGGCGGCCGGGGCTGCAGGCGGGACGACGGGTCGCACCGCCGGAGCTGCCGGTGCGGTTACGGGAGCAGGCGTTCCACCCGACTCGATGAACGTCAGGATGTCCTGCTTTGTAACCCGGCCCGCGTGACCGGTGCCAGGAACCGACTGAATCTCAACCCCGTGCTCTTCCGCAATCTTCCGGACTACCGGCGTCGAACGAGTACGGAGGCGCTCCTCCGCGCTTTGCTCCCCCGATGACACTGCTGCGACAGGAGCAGCTATCGGCGCCGCCTCAACGGGAATAGCCACCGGTGCCACCGGAGCTGCAAGCTCCGGCACCGCGGCCTCAGCCGGAGAGGTGGCGACCGCACCAGCCTCGGTGTCGATGAAAGCGACAATCGTGCCGACCTCGACGGTCTCGCCTTCCTGGACCGCGATCTCTACCAGGGTACCGGAAGAGGGCGCCGGAATCTCGGCGTCTACTTTGTCTGTCGAGATCTCAAGAATCGGCTCATCACGTTCGACCGCATCGCCGACCTGCTTGAGCCACTGGGAGACTGTGCCCTCCGCGATGGATTCACCCATCTGGGGCATCGGGACTTCAATTCGAGCCACGCTCGATCACTCCGCGTTAGTTAGTACGCCGAAAAGGGTTGCTTAGTAAGCCGCAAGATACCGACACGCCTTAAGCACGTCGTCCGTCTGCGGTAAAAAGTAATCTTCAAGTGAGCCGGAGTAAGGCACCGGGGCGTCAATCGCTGTCACTCGAAGCATGGGTGCGTCGAGCCACTCGAACGCTTTCTCACTGATCCGGATAGCGATTTCGCCTGCAATGCCGCCGGTTCGGGTGTCCTCGTGCACGATCAGAACTCGGCCCGTCTTCTTTACACTGGCGATGATCGCCTCTTCGTCAAGGGGAATCAGCGACCTGAGATCGATGACCTCCGTCGACACGCCATCTTCAGTCGCCAGCGTCTCCGCGGCGTCCGAACACTTATGGACCATCGCTCCATAGGTCACGATCGTGAGGTCCGTGCCCTCGCGCACCGTCCGGGCCTTGCCCAGCGGGACCACGTAGTCTTCGTCAGGAAGGACTTCGCGAAGAGCCGGAGCTCGATAGAGGCCTTTGTGTTCCTCAAAGATCACGGGATCGTTGTCGCGGATCGCCGCCTTCAGAAGACCCTTCGCATCGTACGCCGTGCTTGGATACACGATCTTGAGACCCGGGGTGTGGAAGAACGCCATCTCCACGTTCTGAGAGTGGAATGGGCCCCCGCGGTTTCCACCGCCTACCGGTCCACGGATGACGAGCGGCATAGGCCCGGCACCTCGGTACATCGACGTCGCGATGTAGTTTGTAATTACGTCGTATGCGGGCGAAATAAAGTCCATGAATTGGATCTCGACCACAGGTCGAAGTCCCATGTGGGCCGCACCGGCAGCTGCACCGGTGAACCCCCCTTCCGCGATCGGCGTGTCGATGATCCGTTGCTCGCCGAAATGCTCGAGGAAGTCACGGGTGACCTTGAACGCCCCCCCGTACACTCCGATGTCCTCGCCCATCATGAAAACTGATTCGTCGCGGGTCATCTCCTCGAACAGCGCTTCACTGATCGCCTCAAGAAGCGTGACAGGCTCACCACGTCGGGTCTTGAGAAGATGTTCGGGGGTCTCACGTTCGGTCATTCGTCAGCCCTTCAGGCCATCGTCGGGTCAGGAGACACGGCACGGGTCCACGGCCGGGTCGCATCAAGATTTGAGTACACGGACTCCACGGCGTCCGGGCCAGCAGGAAGTGATTCCCCAATCGCCTGCTCGGAGGCCACGTGACAACGCTCGAATTCGTCACTCTCGATCGTAGCCAGTTCTTCTTCGGTAGCCCACTCGTTCTCGAGCATACGCCCCCGGAACCCGTCGATCGGATCCTTCGCTTCCCACTCAGCGATCGCCGCAGGATCCCCATATTCCTGAAGATCGTGCTGGGCATCGCCTCCCCGACGGAAGTACCGCAACTCCACCATGCACACTCCGTCACCGGCCCGCGCGAGCGCAGCCGCCCTCCGAACCGCGTCAAACACAGCGAGGACATCGGTGCCGTCAACCGACTCAGCCCCGATTCCATAGCCCGGGCCCTTCTCCGTGAAGCTTTCCACCCGCGTATTCTTGTGCGTCGACGTCGAGAAAGTCCACTGGTTGTTCTCGACGACGAGAATCATAGGGCACCGTTGCACGGCCGCGAAGTTGAGTCCTTCGTGCCAGGCACCCGTCGAGGACGCGCCATCGCCGTCGAACACCATTCCGACTCGATCCTGGCCCCGGAGTCGGAATGACAACGTGATGCCGGCCATCACCTCGATCATCGTGCCAAGCGGAGAGACAGGGCCGACAAAGCCTTTCTGGAAATCGAACCAGTGGACGTTGGCCTCACGCCCCTTCGTCGGGCCGGTGCCGCGGGCCAAGTACTGACGGAAAAAATCGAGGACCTCGCCTCCGAACAGAAACAGAGCCCCCGCAGCGCGGACCGTGGGGGCAAGGAAGTCCCCGGTTCCGTCGTTCGTCCGTCGAAGAGCAAATGCCGCCCCAACGGCGCCGGCTTCCTGTCCGAGTGACCGGTAAAGCTCACCCGTCAGGTGGCCTCGTTCCTGGAGGACCTCGAGGCGCTCTTCCGCGGCGCGCGTGAGGCAAAGAGCTCGGTAGAGCTCATGAAGCTCCTTCCGGCCCAGCCCATGGGCATCTCGGTCCATCATGACCGGCCCCGGCAACTCCCGGATACGCAAACGGCGGACCTCCAGAGGTCCGCCGTGTCGCGGTTCGGGTCGCGTAACCCGCTAACGCGGCTCAAGAGGTCAGTTGCCCTCGTTCCTGGCGTTGCCGTCCGTGTTGCCGTCTCCGACCGCAGTCGGCTGCTCAGCAACACCCGGCAGAACTGGGACCGGTGCGGTAGCCGCAGGTGCGTTGACCTGAATCACCGACTCAGGCGCACGAGCGCGAGAGGACAGAATAGACAAGACCAGCGCCAGGGACATGAAGATCGCCCCGGCCGTCCACGTTGCCCGAGTGAGCACCGTGGTCGCCTGACGACCGCCTAGAACGCCATCGGCCATGGTTCCGCCGCTGCCGCCAACCGCTGCGAGTCCGCCACCTTTGCCTGCCTGCAGCAAGATCACGGTCGCGAGAAAGAGTCCGTCGAGTACCAGGGCGGCCAGTAAAAATCCGTACATCGTAATGCTTCTTCCGTCGAAGTATGTAACTAAACGTCTGAGAAGCCGTTGGGGGTGTCAACGGGGCCAAAGCGCCTTCACTAAGGCCTTGCCGAGGCGATTCCAGCGAATGAGCCGGGATCCAGACTCCCCCCTCCCACCAGCACTCCATCTACGTCAGGGGCCGCCAGCAGTTCCGACGCATTTTCCGGCTTCACCGACCCACCGTATAACAACGGTACGGCGACACCGTCGGCAATGCCGAGGGCCCCTTCGAGCCGCCTCCGCAACGTCCCGTGCGCCTCACTGGCGTCTTCCGGTGTCGCAGTCTCGCCAGTACCAATGGCCCAGACCGGCTCATAAGCGATGAGAAACCGCTCCCCGCCTGTGGAAAGTGCCGGGAGAGCGACGTCCAGCTGGCGGAGGATCACCTCTGACACCCTCCCGGCCTGACGTTCCTGGAGTGTCTCCCCCACGCAAAGAACAGGCACCAAGCCATGCCGTCGGGCGGCCTCGACCTTCCGTGCCGTCTGCTGATCGGTCTCTCCAAAGACGTGACGACGTTCAGAATGTCCGATCAGGGCAAATGTGGCACCGGCAGCCCGGGCCATTCCCGCGGACGTTTCACCAGTGTATGCGCCCCCATCTTCCCAGTGAATGTTCTGGACACCGATCTGCACCCGAGGGTCTCGGAGCGACGCCTGAACCGCAGCCCGCAGGGACACCGATGGAGGGAAGATCAGCAGTTCCTGCGTCGCGGGAATCGCGGCTACATCGAACGAGTCAAAGAACCCCGGGACATCATCGGGGCCCATGTGCATCTTCCAGTTACCAGCAATCACGGCCATAGGCTCGCCTCGGATAGGCTCAGGTGGAGACTGTAAGTCAATTGAGATCGGTGAGAGCTTCGACTCCAGGGAGCCGAGCGCCTGCGAGCAATTCCAGCGAAGCGCCACCACCGGTTGAGACGTGCGTGAGTCGTTCAACGACACCTGCTCGGTCAGCGGCCGCGGCGGAATCTCCTCCACCGAGCACACCGAGAGCGCCGCCGTCACAGGCATCCGCAACCGCATGGGCTACGTCGATCGTGCCCTGAGCGAAGGCGTCTATCTCGAAAACGCCCATGGGGCCATTCCAGACGATGGACCGCGCCCCGCGGATCATGTCGGTGAAGCGTTCCCGTGTTTCGGGGCCGACGTCGAGAATCTTGTCCCGTCCACTCACCTCGTGCCGAAGGACGGCACGCACATCCGCGTCGTTCGACAGCTCGTCGGCAACGATGCAATCCACCGGCAGGACGAGGCTTTCACCGCCTTGCTCGATGAGCTCGCGCGCCGTATCCAAGCTGTCTTCCTCTACGAGCGAGTCACCCGTGTCGAGGCCGAGCGCACGGAAGAAGGTGTTTGCCATGGCTCCACCGATCAGAAGACGATCGACACGAGGCAAAAGTGAAGAGATCACACCGATTTTAGACGATATTTTCGCACCGCCGATGATCGCAACGAACGGGCGTTCCGGAACCCTCAGCACCTCCTCGAGAAACTGGAGCTCCTGCGCCATCAGATGGCCAGCGATGGCTTCCCCACCCTTCGCCCTCATCGCGGCTGCCAGTCCGGCCGTCGACGCGTGGGCCCGATGTGCGGTGCCGAAGGCGTCGTTCACGAACAGGTCCCCGAGCTCCGCCCAGGATTCTGCCAACTCCGAATCGTTTGCGGTCTCCCCAGGAACGAAGCGTGTGTTTTCCAGCAACACGACCGAACCTTCCGGAAGGTTCGCTACCGGCGCCGAAGCCTTACCGCCGTGGGTGAACGGGATGAAGCTGACAGGGTGCCCAAGGGATTCTGCGAGGCGCCGTGCCACCGGCTCCAGAGACAATTCCGGATTGACCTGACCTTTGGGCCGGCCGAGATGGGATAGAAGCACCACTCGGGCACCGGCGCCTGCGAGCTCAGTAAGCGTTGGCAACGAAGCCTGAATCCGCTGACCGTCGGAGATCTCGCCATCCTCGAGAGGAACGTTGAGATCTGCGCGTACGATCACTGTGCGGCCACAGAGTGCCGAAGAATCCACGTCCGATAGTGTTTTTTTAATCACTGTGGAGGAAAAATCTTCCCCAAGTCGTCAACGTAGGCTCGCCCTTCGGGCGTCAGGTCCGTTCTCTTCGAAGAGGTCCATCGAACGAACGTGATGTCCGGCCCGCTCCCGTAGTTCCAAAACTCGGTCTGGCGGCCGGAGCCTTCATCAACGATGTGGATGCTGTTGGGCCCACCAAAACGTACCCATACCTCACCCGCATCGCCAAAGACCGTACCGAAGCGGAACCGGGCGTAGGTCGCCCGCGCCATGTGCTCGACCCACCGCTCGTTAACCTCGGTCGACGGCGCGCGGTCTTTCGTTTTCCAGAATTGGACCTCCCAAGAACGCCGCTCATCAGGGCTCACCCGGCGATACCAGCGCAGTTCGTCGCGGTCCAACAGGAAGCCGACATCAATCAGCTCGTCGGCCTCGGCATCGGACATCCGTGACAGCGCCTCGTCGAAGTGCTCGGCAGCTTCCGCCGACCGGTCCATCCGGTGAAGAGCCAGCCCGGCAAGGAGCAACCCGCTCGCGTCTCCCTGGCTAACGCGCGAAAAGCGCAGCGCCCCGGCCAGGACATCGGACCAACGCTCCTGCGTGGCCAGCGTGAGCAACAGGTCGATGTTCGCCCCAGCGTGCCCCGGATAGGCCTCAACAGCTGCACGGAGCGACGCCATCATGAGAGATACGTTTCCCGCGCTGCCGCTGCGAAACTCCTCGAATCCAGCTTCGATGACGGACGTCCACTGCATGGGGCACAGATAGTTCCAGGCAATCATTCGATCGATAGAGGCGAATCCGTAACCTGCCGCTCCGGTGGAACGCGCCTGAAGACACTGCGCCTGCTCGAAGGCTTCCGCCCTCACCCGCCCAACGCCGTCCGACGCTAGCCAGCGATCACGGGCGATCAATGCGCGTTCGTAGTGCAACTCAGCGAGAACCCAGCTTCCGGTCTCATCCGGGGCCTGGACCGCCACCTGCAGACCGCGCTCGAACATCGAACGAGCCTCGCTGTGCAAGCCCTGTCGAGCTCGGATCCGACCGAGAGAGAGGAACCCCGCTGGAATCGAAGAGCCGTATTCGATCGAGGATTCCAGTGCATCACCCACGGCCGCCCGCCATTCGGTCGGGGTCACGCCCTCCGGCGCGGCTCCGCGCAGAACAGCTTCGGCTGGGCCATAGCGTTCTAGAACCGTCGGGTCAGCAAACACATCGGCCAGGGCCGCCGCGGCCTGGCTATGGGCCAAAGCGTCCTCTCGGGCACCCGCGCCAACGGGAGACAGGTCCGTGAAATCGAGAGGCTCACGAAGCTCCCACCAGTCTGCCTGCCCTAGGTTGGGAAGACTATACGGATCAACGACTGGCGGTAGCACGCGGTCGACCTGCGTCGAATCCGGTTCGAAACGAACGGGAAACTGAATCCACTTTCCGACCCGGCGTCCGTCCTGGATCGCCGGCTCGAACATGAAACGCGGCGCCACCTGCAACGCGGTGCGGTCCAGCGCGGGAACCTCGCTAGAGTGGAGTACCGACGCCTCCCCGGCCATTCCTGTCGCGTCGACCCAAAGATTCAACCAGACCGTGCCTCCAATATCTTGGCGCTGGAGATACCATGGATAGGCCTCCTGCAGCAATCGCTGTGAACGCTCACGGTCAACCATCTCGGGCGGAATGAGGACCGGAGCCGTAACGAGGGCCGGCATCTCGGATTCCGCTGCCTCTGGCACTTCTGGCTGCGTCGGCGCTTCTTCGACTGACGCTTCGATCGGGTCGCCTTGGAGGACCACGGCCTCGACCAGTGCTTCTATCCTGACCGGATCTTCAACCTCGATCGGCGTACTATCCAGTCCGCCAATCAGACGAATAAGTGACGCGCGAGCCGAAGGCACCGCGGCTCCGCCGACAAGCAACCCAACGATCGTCGCCGCAACGAGGTGTCGACGCAGGGCTGACGGGCGTCTGCGAGCCTGCGTGGCCCACTGCTCGGCCAATTCAGCGCGAAGCTCGGGCCCGAACGACGGCCGCTCTTCATATCGGAGGCACAGCAGTTCCTCGTCCAACGCCCTCAGCTCGTCGGGCAGGCCCATGTCGTCAAAAGGTGTCTCACTCATGTCAATCTATCTCACCGGATCCTGACTCCTCCATCGATTCCTTGAGTCTCTTCAAGGCGCGATGGAGGCGGACGGCGACCGCGTTATTACTGATATTCAGATGCTCCGCTATCTCGGCATTGTCGAGATCCGACCCATATCGGAGACTCAGGATCTCCTGATCGGCCTGGCGGAGGGTCCGACTAGCGTTAAGCAACCGCTGGATTCGTTCTTGCTTGATGATCCGTTCTTCGTGCGACGGAACATCGGCTACAAGGTCCGGGATTCGGTCAAGCGACACGTGCAGAGAGCCGCGACGCTTTAAGGACCGCAGATGGTCCGAAACCGCGTTCTTCGCGATCCGCAGCAACCAGGTACGCGGAGAGGCTCTCATCTCGTCATATCGATCAAATGATCGGAGGGCCTTCATGAACACCACCGCGGTCACGTCTTCAGCTGTCTCTCGAGTCGCGACACGGAACCGAATGTACCGGAACACCGCGCTCTGATGCTCGACATACCAAGCGCCGAAATCACCTGGCAGAGGCGCCTCCGGCATGGGCTGGCGCTGCGCGGTCCCTGAGCGGGCTGTTTCTTGCTCGATTTGCATCACCCTGTACTACGCATCTGGCACCCCGGTGTTACAGGCGCGTCACGTGCTCTTGAAGTCGCCAAATACCAGTAATGCCGGGCACGCTCGTCGACCGCACCCGGCACACTGATCAGCCTAGAGCTGCGCCCCGACAAATGCTACGAGATCGACTACCCGAGAGGAGTAGCCCCACTCGTTGTCATACCAAGAAAGAACTTTGACCATACGCCCGTCCATGACGGCCGTGGAGAGAGCGTCCACTGTAGAGCTATGCGGGTCGCTCGTGTAGTCGACGGACACGAGGGGATCATGCGAGACACCAAGAATTCCTTTCATCGGACCGTCAGCAGCGGCCTGGAAAGCGGCGTTCACTTCCTCTTCCGTGACGTCTTTGTCGATTTCGGCCACGAGGTCGACGATCGAGACGTCGGCAGTCGGCACCCGAATCGCCATCCCGTCGATACGACCGGCCACCTCGGGAAGTACGAGGCCGGTCGCCTTGGCGGCCCCAGTCGTCGTGGGGATCATCGAGACGGCAGCCGCACGTGCACGACGGAGGTCCGAATGGGGGAGATCCAGAATCCGCTGATCGTTCGTGTATGCGTGAATCGTGGTCATGAGGCCATGACGGAAACCGAACGAGTTGGTCAATACCTTCACCACAGGGGCCAGACAATTGGTGGTGCACGATGCGTTCGAAATGATGTGGTGGTTGGCCGGATCGTACGCATCCTGATTCACTCCGAGAACGATCGTTACGTCCTCGTTCTTTCCCGGTGCGGAGATGATCACCTTCTTCGCGCCCGCCTCGATGTGCCTTGATGCACCAGCGTGATCCGCGAAGTGTCCTGTGGACTCGATGACGATGTCGACATCCAGATCCACCCAAGGCAGTGCCGACGGGTCGCGCTCACTGAGTACCTGAATCTCGTCTCCATCAACGACGAGGCCCTTGTCCGAGACTTCGATCGAGCCCGGGTAGCGCCCGTGCACGGAGTCATACTTGAGCAAGTGCGCCAGAGTGGCGGAATCCGTCAGGTCATTGACCGCGACGAAGTCGATTTCAGTCTGGCCGGACTGCTTCGCGCTTCTGAGGACGTTTCGTCCGATGCGCCCGAATCCGTTGATCGCTGCACGGATCGCCATGGGTGTCAGAGCTCCGATGTATGTGATGACCACAGGGTCTACGTAAGTCCACAATCATAACAATTCCGGCACCGGTGTGGTCGCTCAGGCCGCTCGACGTCCGCCATTCCTGGCCATCAGCCTCGGGAGTGTCGCGACAACGGCGTGAGCAGCCCCTTCGGCGCGAAGAACTGCCGACACCTCTCCGGCCGTCGCCCCCCGTCAGTACATCATCGACAAAGAATACCGTCAACCCATTCAGCGCACTCCTAGCCCCCGGGCCAAGTCTCGCGGCGCTGTTCCGAGGTAAGTGCCGTCTGGGACGAAGCGCCTAAGGCTCGCCCCACCACGTCACGGACGGGGAGATGCAAAACGGCACCGACACTTTCGGCGAGCGATGCGGCCTGAGAGGTTTCATCCCGAAGGCACTTGGCGATCTCACGCCCCATGAATCCTGCCAGTTCCTGCCATCCATCGTACTTGAGTGCATGCACGAGATGGTCGGCCGGGTGTGTGAGAATGGCTGAGTATCGGGCCACGGCGATGGTATCGGGCCACTCTCGGCACTCGAGACAGTCGTCCTAGACAGTGCGGCCGGTTCCCGTCAGATGATGAGAATGCCAACACCTCAGCCAGGTCGCCCGCGGGAGCCGACCGCGGCACATGACACAAACGAATTCGGCATCAGCCGCAGAAATCCACTCGCCACACGCAACGCACCCCCTTGGCACCAGGAACGTCAGAATCTCCCGAATGAGTCGGGAAAGCGTCATGCCTCCTGGTGAGCCTGGACTGCATCGCGCATCGCGTCGACGGGGGCGGCATGTCCCCACCACCGCTCGAACGAAGCGGCTCCCTGCTGAACTAGTATCTCGAGACCGTCTGTCGAACGGACACCCGCCGCTTCGGCGGACTGGACGAAGGCGGTCGTATGTCGTCCGTAGACCATGTCCATAGCAGCGCCGGCCCGATGCAGCATATCCAGATCCAGAGGAGTCACGTCTTCCGGATCAAGCCCGAGGCGGGTGGCGTTCACGATCAGATCGAAGCTCTCGCCCTCCAGCTCTCGGAAGATCGGGACGACGCGGGTCCGCTCCCCGCCAAGGCGCCTCGCCACCGCTCGGGCCCGGTCCTGTGTCCGATTGTACAGGAGGACCTCATCAGCTCCCTCTTCGAGGAGGCCGTGAAGCGCCGCTCGAGCCGCACCGCCGCCACCCAGCAACAGGACCCGTAGCCCCTTCGCATTGCCACCGATGAAGATCCGCAAGGCCTGCTGGAAACCATCGACGTCCGTGTTATCACCATGCAGCTTGCCGTGCTCATCACCCCAGAATGTGTTGCACGCCCCAGTTCGACGGACCGCCTCGCTCCGCACATCCAGTATGCTTGCGGCTTTTTCCTTGTGGGGCAGCGTCACGTTGCCGCCCCCGCCCGCTCGGGCCAGGCCCTTCATGAATCCGTCGAGATCATCGGCAGCGCACCGGACTGCGACATAGACCCCGTCCACACCCGCCTCGCGAAACGCAGCGTTCTGAATCTCCGGAGAAATGGAGTGCCCGACAGGATCTCCAAGCAGTGCGATGGTCCTGGTAGCTGCGGTTACGGTCATGGCTTTATCACCATTTCAAGTCTCGCGAAGGAGCGGGCAATCAGGTCGTCGAGAACTTCGAAGGTTTCAGCATACTCTTCGTCCGGGCCACCGATCGGATCGGGCACACCCTGACTCAGATCGTCCTCCTCGCCGGACGCGGCGAATGACGTGATGATCGCAGCTTGGTCACCCGCACCAAGCTCCATTACACGCATGAGGTGACTCGCCGACATGGTAAGGATAAGGTCGGCATCCTCGGCTACCGCTCGCGTCAGCTGAGTTGCCGAGTGGCTCGATAGATTGAGGCCGCGCGCAGCCGCAACGCGCAGAGATCCACCCGAAGCCGGGCTCCCTCCGAGTGCTGCGACTCCCGCTGAGGCGACCTCGACCTGATTCCATCCTCGCTCCTCGAGCTGCCGCTGTGCGATAACCTCCGCCAGGGGCGATCTGCACGTATTGCCGGTGCAGACAAACAGCACACGGAACGGACCCACGCTGGGCGTGCTTTCCTCAGTTGGATGACTGTCCATAGATCTCCGGTATTGCACAGCGAATACGTTCGATCGGCACTGTACCCTCCCTCAAGACAATGGGCACGGGGCCCATGCAGTCGATGACCGTCGAAGGGCCGGACTCGGGCAGCGTGCCTACGTCCAGCAGCCATACGTCGTCGGCTCCGATAGTCTCGAGCACCTCGCGTGCTTCCGCACCCGACGCAGCAGGGAGACTTCCCGAGATGTTGAGACTCGTAGAAGTGATGGCCCCACCGAACGCGGACAGTAACCGCTGTACCACAGGATGTGGAGACACTCGCACGGCGACACCACCTGAGGCTGGGTCACGGACGCCCGGAGGGAACGTGCTGTCAGGATCGCCGAGCACCAGCGTCACGGAACCCGGCCAAAAAATGTCGGCCAGCTCCGACGCCTCTTCGGTCCAAGCAAGCCCGGCGATCGACTCCCGGGACGCTACCAGGGCGATAAAGGACTTCTTTTCCGATCGTCCCTTAACCATTTGGAGTGCTCGCATACCCACCGCGGTACATGCGGACCCAAGGCCGTAGACCGTCTCGGTCGGATAACCGACAACCCCATCGTTCCTCAGATGATCGACGACCGGCCCAAGATCACGGTCGGGGTCGCCTCGCAAATCCAGTGTTCTGAGGGGCTGAGTCACTCGTCAGCCCTGGCCCTGAGGACCGCCTCGGCGATCGTGAGGTCCGAGAGGCGAGTGACCTTCAGGTTGAGACCTCCGTCGTCCACCATCTCGATGATGCCACCCTGACTCTCGACGAGCGCGGCGTCGTCGGTCGCGTTGTCGTCGCCCGAGGCGTAGGCCGCGCGAAGCACATCCGCCGGAAATACCTGCGGCGTGTGGGCATGCCACAAGGTTGCTCTGTCGGCGGTCGACAAGATACGGCCGGTGTCGTCCACAACCTTCATGGTGTCGACAGCCGGACAGCCCGCGACCACGCCGTGCCCTTGAGCGGTTCGATCAATGCACGCCGATACGACCTCAGCGGTCACCAGTGGCCGGGCCGCGTCATGGACCGCGATGACATCGACATCGTCAAGAGCCGCAATCGCTGCCACAACCGAGGCCCCGCGCGTGGCGCCGCCTTTGACGATCACCACTCGCTCATCGACCGATGTGAGCCACTCCGGCGGCTGCTCCGCATCATCCAGAGCAAGCGCGACGCAGACCGAGATGACACGGCTGTCCGCAAGGAAGGGTCTCAGGGAATGAAGCAGCACGGGCTCTCCACAAAGCTGGAGGAACAGTTTCCGCGCTCCCCCCATCCGCTGTCCGGTGCCGGCAGCCGGGATCGCCACCCCGACGCGGCAAGCGCCCCCCAGGCGCGGTCGATCCTTTGCGATTTTTGCTTCAACCGTCACGGACCGAAGCCGCCCCGGTTCCCTCCGTGATCATCACCGCCGGATCCACCCACGACAGAGTCAAAGCGGGTGTAGGCCTTCTGGAAATACAGAGGGACGACACCAGTCGGGCCGTTTCGCTGCTTCGCAATGATCAACTCTGCCTTGCCCTCCATTTCCTCCCGATTCTCCGCCGAAGCGTAGTACTCGGGCCGGAACAGAAACATGACGACATCGGCATCCTGCTCGATGGAACCAGAATCACGAAGATCGGACAGCATGGGTCGTTTGTCGGTTCGCTGCTCGGGACCTCGGCTGAGCTGCGACAAAGCAATCACCGGCACCTCGAGCTCACGGGCTAGCATCTTGAGGCCACGAGAGATCTGACTGACTTCCTGCACGCGCGATTCGGAAGACCCCGTTCCCGACATGAGCTGCATATAGTCGATCACGATCATGCCCAGATCCTTCCCATCAGCCCGCAGGTCGGACTGCATGCGCCGGGCCTTAGCTCGAATCTCCAGTACGTTGCTACCCGGCTGATCGTCGATCCAGATCGGGGCCGTGTTCAGGTGTCCCGCAGCAGTTCCAAGTCGTTCGTGCTCTTCGGGTGACAAGCGGCCTCTACGTAATTTCTGCGCGTCAATCCGACCCTCAGAACAGAGTAGCCGCTGCACCAGCTGGCTCGATGACATCTCGAGCGAGAAGATGCCGACCGGATTCTGATGCTGAATGGCCGCTGTAGCGGCAACGTTCAGCGCAAATGCGGTTTTCCCCATGGACGGGCGCGCCGCGATGATGCACAGATCGCCCTTCTGCAGACCTGTCGTCATGCGGTCGAGGTCGATAAAGCCCGTCGGTACCCCGGTGATGCCCGATGCAGACTCCTGGAGTCGCTCGATGTGTTCGAACGTCTGCCAGAGGATCTCCTTGATCCCGACGAATCCGGAGCGATTTTGGGCTTCCGCGACTAGAAAGATCCGAGCCTCTGCCTGATCCAGGATCTCGCTGACTTCGCGCTCCCCCTGCTCGTTGGCATCCCGAATGATATGGGTCGCCTGCTCGATCAGGCGCCGAAGAAGGGCCTTTTCACGCACTATCGTGGCGTGGTATTCGATGTTCGCAGCGGTCGGAACGGCGTCAACGAGCTGGCCGAGGTAATCGAGGCCACCGGACGAATCGAGCTCCTGTGTTTTCTTCAGTTCTTCGGTAATGGTGATCGGGTCGATCACCGCACCGCGTTCGAAGAGCCGCACCATCGCTCGGAAAATGCGACGATTCCCCTCACGGTAGAACATCCCATCCTGGACCATCTCAATGACACGCGTCACCGCGTCCTTATCGATCAGCATGCCGCCAAGAACAGCGGTTTCCGCCCGCAGGGAGAACGGAGGGGTCCGATCAAACACGTTGTTCGGGAAGTGTGGCGAAGCTTCCATGAACTCTCAGCGAGGCGGGCGAACTAGGGGACGGGGCACCATTCTAGCGCGTCGGTGCACCGTAGTCACATATTGACATCCCCGCCCGCAGCCTAGGCGCCCTGGCTATTGTCGATGACTCCACGCAGGAGTTGCATATCGTCCCAGAAAGCCCTTGTCCAGTTGGAGTTACGAAGCAATGCAGCCGGATGGTAGGTGACAACCAATGGGACCCCGTGGTAGCTGTGAACATTTCCACGGAGCTTCCCGAGAGCAGACTTATCCTGACCGGTCAGCAGTTTGCCGGAAAAGGAACCCACGGCCAGAAGCGCCGACGGCTTGACTAGGTCGATCTGTTTGCGGAGAAGAGGTGAGCACGTCTCGATTTCATCCGTCATGGGATCGCGATTCCCTGGCGGCCGACACTTCAAGACGTTCGCGATGTAAACCGACTCCTTTCGGTCCAGTCCCACGGTAGCCAGAAGTAGATCAAGAAACTGCCCAGCCGCACCGACGAACGGGACGCCGGTTTTGTCTTCATTCGCCCCCGGGGCCTCACCGACCACCATGAGTCGAGCGGTCGGGGGACCGTCAGAGAACACGACCTGTGTGCGCCCTGCGGAGAGACGACATGCCGTGCATCCCAGCGCGATCCCGCGGAGTTCCTCGTAGTCGTCCGGGAGCACAGGAAGAGGAGTGCCCGTCGAGCTAGAGGTCTGCCCCTCGACCGAAGCGGGCCGCGGAGCGGTCGCCTTACCAACGAACCGATCCGGTTCGGCCTGACCGCCTGTGCCACCGGAACTCGGCCGCGGAGCCGTAGGCCCCCGCCCAGCAGACGACAAGAGCACATCAGCGGCTCCGGCGGAGGGCCTTTCGGATTCGAGGGTGGCCGCAGCGGCCGCAAGCGCGAGCGCTTCTTCCCGGGTCATCCCGTCGAGCACCAGATCAGCCCCACCCATCTCGATACGCTGCCGCAGGAGCCGCGCGCTCTCCTTTATGCTCGGACGTTCGGTCACGAAGCCGCAATCCCTTCGAGCAGGCGTGCGACCCGATCGAGCAACGCGTCGGCCACCTCATCTTTGGACAAGAGGGGCAATGGCTCTGTGGAACCATCGGCACTGAGGAATGTCACCCGATTCGTAGAGACACCGAACCCTGCCCCAGCTTCGTTTGCATCGTTCGCCACGAGGAGATCGAAGCCTTTTTCCTTCAGCTTTTTCGACGCGTTCTCGAGCAGATCGTCAGTCTCAAGCGCGAAACCGACGATGACGCTACCGGGTTTGCGTTCGCTTCGCGTGTCGCGAGCCACGTCCGGGTTCGCCGTCATGGAGATCGTAAAACGTCCGTCCGTGTCATCCTTCTTCACCTTGCTGACCTTCGGATCGGTCGGCCGGAAGTCCGCGACCGCAGCTGAGAAGATCGACACATCGGCGTCAGCTAGTCGCTCCGCGACCGAGTCATGCATCTCACGGGCTGTGTCCACCGGGATGACAGCGACGCCGAACGGTGACTCGAGAGCAGAGGGCCCCGTCACGAGTGTTACCCGGGCACCCCTTCTCCAGGCGGCCTGTGCGATCGAGTAACCCATTCGGCCAGAAGACCGATTACCCACATACCGGACCGGGTCAATCGGTTCCTGAGTCGGTCCCGCAGTCACGAGTACGTGCCGACCGGCAAATATTTCCTGTGTGGCGAGGGCGCGCCCTATGGCTTCCTCGATTTCCCGAGGCTCGATCATCCGACCGGGCCCTTCGCCTTCGCCCACTGCAAGAGCTCCTTCGGCCGGGCCATGAATCTGGTATCCGAGTCGCTCTCTGATGTGTAGAAGGTTCTCCTGCACCTGGGTGTGGGCGTACATGCGGTCGTTCATGGCCGGGCAGATCACCACGGGCGCCCTCGTCGCGAGCAGCGTCGTGCAGATGAGGTCGTCAGCTCGCCCTTGTGCGGCGCGCGCGAGAAAGTCAGCGGTCGCCGGTGCCACGCATACCACATCGGCCTCTCGACCGAGCCGGACATGCAGAGCTGCACCATCCGCGGAGAACAGGTCTGTGAGCGTGGGACGCCCAGTCACACCCTCAAAGGTGAGCGGTGCGACGAATTTTTGGGCCGAGCGCGTCAAAATCACGTCAACAATGGCGCCCAAGCGAGTGAGGTCACGGGCAACCTGAATGCACTTATAGGCGGCGATGCCGCCAGTCACTCCCAACACGACACGCTTGCCCTCCCAGGGCCGACGCGGTGTGAGCGGAGTGCCCGGCATCAGCCACCCACCCCGCTACTAGGGCTCGTCGCGGCGCCGGCGCTTCACGAGGCGAAACTCGATCTGACCGGAGGTCAAAGCCTCGAGCGCACGCGTCGTCAGCTTCTTCTCTTCACCGAGCGGCATCGCGTCGCTGGGTAGCGAGTTGAGTTCGCGCGTGTATTTCGCAGCAACCAACACGCCGAGGTACTTGCTCTCGGTTGCGGCTGCGACCTCAATCGGGGTAAAAACTCGCATGGCACTTCCTGTTCAGAGACCTTCAGTTTTTGTCGTACTCATCGCGAAGGATCCGGACGATTTCCGTCCTGAAGTGCTCCGCATTCTGCTCAGGTGAGTCTGGCACCTCACCCCGGCCTTCAGTGATCGATCGAATCTCAGCGATGCATTTGTCAAGATCATCGTTGACCACAACATAATCGAAGTCCTTCAGGGCCTGAAGTTCCGTCAGCGCAGACCGAAGCCGCCGAGCAATGTCCTCGCGTCCCTCCGTACCCCGGCCCTTCAGGCGGGCCATCATAATATCGACGGACGGCGGCAGGACGAAGATCAGCACGGCATCTTCGATCGAGGCTCGTATCTGCCGGGCCCCCTGAACATCGATGTCGAGAACCACGTGCTCACCTCGCCGCGCGGCATCGTCGATTTCCGCTCGGGGTGTGCCGTAAAGGCGCCCGTGGACACTGGCCCATTCGACGAGCTCGCCGTCTTCGGCCCTTTTCTCGAAGTCTCCGATATCGAGGAAGTGATAGTCGACGCCGTCTACTTCACCTGTACGCGGGCTCCGAGTGGTCGCAGACACAGAGAACACATAGCGGTCGGAGTCACCCACGAGCCTCCTCGCGAGGGTCGTCTTGCCAGTGCCACTCGCTGCGGCGAGGACCACAGGGGCAGCTCGCTGGGTCATTCGACATTCTCGATTTGTTCACGGAGGCGCTCGATCTCTTCCTTGATGGAAACCGAAGCCTGCGCCACCTCGGCATCGTTCGCCTTAGAACCCACCGTATTGGCTTCACGGTGCATCTCCTGGACCAGGAAGCCGAGGCGCTTGCCGACCGGCTCGGTCGCGTCTCCCTCAAGCGCTTCCCGAAAGAGCTCGATGTGTGATCGAAAGCGTACGATTTCTTCGTTGATGTCCCACTTCTCGGCGAGGAACGCTACCTCGCGGGCGAGCCTCTCCTCGTCGACCTCGACCTGCTCGCTGAGTTCACGCACCGCTTCTCGCAGGCGATCGCGGTGCTCGATCAGACGCTGCGGTGCGCGAACCTCTACGACATCGATCTGCGTGCCAATCGCGTCGAGGCGACCCCGGAGGTCGGCCTCAAGCCGCAGGCCTTCCGCCTCTCGCATATCACGGCAAGCCGATGCGGCCTTCGCCGCCAGATCCGAGACCGCCTCCACCTCGACGCCGGCGGTGCGATCAGCCTCCGGAGCCCGAAAGATGTCTCCGAAGCGACTCATTAGCGCGAGGTCGGCATCCCCCGGAAGATCCAACGCGTCCTTGAGGCTTTCGAGTGCAGCCTGATACCCACGAGCCTTTGCGAGGTCGATCGAGGGCCCGGGTTGAAGCTCCGCAGACGTGCGATCGAGGGAGAGGAACACGTTCACGTGACCCCGTCCGATATGCTCTTTAAGAGCATCTGTGATCGGCTTCTCATACTTGTCGAAGCCGGACGGAGTCTTGATGCTCGAGTTGAAAAACCGGTGGTTCACAGTCTTCACTTCTAGGCGAAGCCGTCCTGCAGACGTATCGCCTTCGGCGTCACCGAACCCAGTCATGCTCTTGATCATTCGCTACCTCCGAGAGAGGGCGGAAAGTAAGCCGGGGAGAACTCTTCCACCTAGTTCCAGAGGTCCCAGCGGAGTGCAAAGAAGGAGCGCGCGTAAGGAAGCAGGCGCCCAGGATAGGTTTGGTTACCTCGGCGCAGGGTCGCATTGTCCATGCCGAGCCAGAGCCGGACGGTCACGACCCTGACCTGGATGTGACCATACCAGCTTTGATAAAACGGCACTTCCACGACGCCGCCGGCACCCGACCCACCATCGTCCACAAACGTGAGCATGGGATCGTGCCCGCGGACCCCGGCGGAGAACCACAACTCGAGATTCCCGGTTTCCTTGAAAACTTTATGGTATTCGAACGCCCCCTGGTACGTCTGTTCAGGCAGATACGGGCCGGGTTCCTCCCACCTCTGGTATGAGCCCTCGATGGTGAGTGCCTGCCAGCGCGTCGGGAGGATCGCCATGGCCTCGAATCCGGTGCGATGTACTCCCATGTCGGCGGGTGCGCCGTAGTCGGCCTCTGTGCCGAGCGGGAGCGCCAGATCAGACCAGGTATATAGGGTCGCCCCGGCCAGCGTCACGCCCCAGCGGGAAAAGGAAAGCCCGGCCCGGCCGGTTTTTCGATCGGTAATAGCCGCGACACCTGGCACGATGTCGGGGGCCTCTGGGGCGACGGTCCCGTCCATGAGCATGGCACCCCTGCTCCCGAACTCGCCTTCCGCGAAGGAGCCGAAGAGCGTTACGCCCCGAATCGGATTCACCCATGCTCGGCCGCCATAGTTGAGCGTGCCGGTACCGTTCCAGGTGCCCTGCGAAACGTGTCCGGTCAGGCCACCCCATCGGTCTCTTGCGAACCCGAGCGATAAGTCGGCTGCCCGACTGGGCAGATCTCCTTCGAACTGCCGATACGCTCCGTTCAACCAGAACCCGCCGCGATCCACAGCGAGCGATCCGCCGATCTGACCCCGCGACCCTCCAATCGTGTGGATGCTTGCCGCCGTTTCAGCCGAGAGGCTCGATCTGCCCGCGTATCCGCTGACGACGACCCCGTCGACGACACGCAGGCCAGCCTTGGCCATGACATCGGTCCGTGTCAGGGTTGGCGTGTACTCCACGACCTTCGTCTGCGATTGAGAACGCCGCAGATCGAGCCCGATACCGAACCGATTCTGCAGATGTACTTGGTACCGAACCCAGCTTCCGGTCCGGTTCCCGCCCTCTTTCCGATCTTGCCCCCTGCCTCGTGTGTCCATCCGCTCGAGTCCGATGCCCAGACTCCCCCCCAGCGCGGTGGGGTCCGTGTAGATACCCCGGAACATGTTCGTGTTCAAGTCACCCGTTCCGGCCTCGATGACCGAGAAAGGACGGCCGTCATCGTATTCATATGACGTGAGCTTGATAATCATCTGACCCATCGAGCGCTCAAGACGAATTCGGCTCACCGCGACGAGGCCGATGCGCTGGAGGTCCGCCACTCCGCCATCGACCGGATATACCTCAAATCCGTCCCGAAATACGCGATAGCCCGCGCCTCCAAGTCCAAAAGCACTTATTGACGCCGGAGTCCCGTAGTCTCCACCGAGCAGCGTGATCAGGCCCGGAATCTCCTGGAAAAGTTCAGCGAGCGTGTTGGCCCCGGATGCCATGAGGCTGTGGCGATCCCACTCCCAGATGCCCGTCGCAAAACCGACAGGAGCCTCTCCGGTGCCACGGGGGATGTTGTAGAAAATCGTATCCGCAGAGAGGGAGTCGGCGACCAGCGTGTCACCCTCTGCGAGGGCGCGGGAATCCAGTGCGAGAGAATCGACAGCGAGCGAAGGCAAGCCCAGAGCAGTCAGTGAGTCCACTACGACGATCGAGTCGGGGGGCTCCTGAGCCTGGGCCGGCACCGCGATCAGGATGCCGAAGAGAACTGCGCCAGCGGCGCGTTTCACCCGACGCGACTCCGGACCCATTCGACCAACATCCGTGTGGGGAACCCGAGCGCCCCATTCCTCTGGTACGACAGCTTCCCTTCACCGTACGCCATGCCCGCGATGTCGAGGTGTGCCCAACGGGTATCTCCGACGAACTCACGCAAAAATGCCCCCGCGGTGATCGAACCTCCTGGCCTGCCCCCAATGTTTTGAAGGTCAGCGGTCGGGCTGTCGAGCTGCTTCCGGAATTCATCCCAGATCGGGAGTTCCCAGCACCGCTCACCTGAGGCGTCACCTGCGGCGCGCAACTCGCGAATCAATTCGTCGTCATTGCCCATGACCGCAGCCGCATGATGACCAAGCGCGATGATTACGGACCCCGTCAGCGTGGCGCAATCGACCATGGCGGCCGGGTTGAGCCGCGCGCCCCACGTGAGCGCATCAGCTAGGATCAGACGCCCCTCGGCGTCGGTGTTGATGACCTCAATTGTCTTGCCGGCCAGGCTATTGATGACGTCACCCGGTTTCGTGGCAGTGCCGGAAGGCATGTTGTCGGACGACGGCACGATCCCGATGACATTCGCCTGCACACCAATCTCGGCGATGGCCTGCATCGCGCCAATGACCGCAGCACCACCAGACATGTCGTACTTCATCTCCTCCATGCCTGCCGGCGGCTTCAGCGAGATCCCCCCGGAATCAAAGGAAAGCCCCTTCCCGACCAGCACGAGCGGAGCATCCCCAGACGTCCCGCCCTGATGCTCGAGGATGATGAACCGAGCCTCTTCCTCCGAACCTCGGGTAACCGACAGCAACGCATGCATCCCTTCTTTCAGCATGCGTTCTTCGTTGAACACGGTAGAGCCCAGGCCTACGAAGCCGGCCATGCGGACGGCCTCATCGGCGATATGGGTCGGCGTCGCAACGTTGCCCGGGCGAGACTGAAGCGTCCGGGCGAAGTTGGCCCCACGGGCGATGGCGGCCCCTGCCATCGCTCCCGCTGCCGCGCCCGCGTTGTCTCGGCCTCCGACGAGATCGATCTGGCAAACATTCACGACGGGCTCGTCCGAGTCGTCGGACTTGAGTTCGGTGAAACGCCAAGCGGCGAGGCCAGCTCCCTCTGCCGCTGCCTGAGCAGCAGCATCAGCACTCACATCACCGAGCCCATCAAGGCAGATCGCGACCTCCTCGAGGCGTAGCTCTTCCGCGGCACGTACTGCGCGACCCGCCATCCGACGAATCAGCTCAGGGTCGACCGACTCGGCCTGTCCCAGTCCGAGCAACACGATCCGCTCGGGTCCCCTAGCCGGTCCATACAGCACGACCTGATCAGCGATCCGTCCGCGCATGTCGCCCGAAGTCATCGCCCGAGACACGGTTCCATCCAAGGCCCTGTCGAGATCACTCAGGGTCGGCGAGGACGCATCTGCTTCTTCGGTAACGCCAACGGCGAGTAAAGGCGTTTCATGACCCGCGGGCGTCGCGTCAATGAAGCTCAGCTGCATCGGGGATTCCTTTCGTACATGGTTGGGGTGTCGGTACGTCCGAGCCCCTTGTTCACGGGGGCTACGGCGTTGGTTCCACTCAGTTCGGGACGCCCTCAGCCGTCTCGACGACGAGTTGGTCGACGACATCCTTCAAGTCGCCGGTTTCTTCGAATCTAGCGAGCTGTCGATCGGCACTCGTGCCCCGCTCCAGAATCGTAAAGGCGTATTCGACCTCCTTTCGACTCCCGAGGTCGTCGAGCACGTCATCCAGGAACCAACCGATGAGCTCCTCGATGAGCAGCTTCGCCGAGGTCTCCCTTTCTTTTCCGAGGTCGAGCAGGTTGCCCGAGACTCCGTACCGAACAGCGCGCCACTTGTTTTCTTCGATGAGCGACAGTGGATATACGCGGAAGGTCATGTTGTCACGTCGGAGCTTCCACAGCTTGGCGATGATGGCTTGGATAATCGCTGCGATGCACACCGCCTCATCGACGCGGGTGCAGATGTCGCAGAGCCGGAACTCGAGCGTCGGATAGAGATGATGGGGCCGCGAGTCCCACCAGATCTTCGATGCGTCCTCGATGGCGTTTGCGCTCACCAGAGAACGCAGAATGTGTTCATACTCCGCGTGGGTGTAGAACGTCGGGGGGATGCCGGTTCGCGGGAAGTTCCGCCACTGCACGCTTCGATATGACTTGAGGCCGGTGGTTCGCCCAATCCAGAATGGGGAGCTTGTCGACAACGCCAGTATGTGCGGGAGAAAATACCGCGACACCCGCATGGCATCGATGAGGAATTCCTTGTCTTCGATACCCACGTGAACGTGCATCCCGAAGATCAAATTCTTCCGAGCGAGATCCTGCAGGTCTTGCTCCACGCCCTGATATCGCTCAAGCGGCGTGATCTCTTGATCCATCCAGGACGAGAACGGATGCGTCCCCGCCGCCAAGATCTTCAGACCATCTTCTGCCGCGAGGTCGATCACTGCCCCGCGCAGGCGGACAACCTCCTCTCGGATCTCACTGGGTGTCGCACACACCGAGCTTCCGACCTCTACGACTGACTGATGCAGCTCCGGTTTGACGCCCTCTACCGTGATCTGACCATCGGAGTCGAGGATCTGCGTGATGTAAGACCGCAGCTCCCGAGTCTCTGGATCGACGATCTGGTACTCCTCTTCGATCCCGAGCGTCAGCGACGGGTCTTTCATCGTACTTCCTGCGGATCCAGCGTCACGGAGCGGGGACGCATCTTTCGCCTCAGACTGATTCGAGGATGGTGTTTAGCGTCGAGCTCGGCCGGAGCACCGCGCCCGCACGCGTCTGGTCAGGCATGTAGTAGCCACCCACATCCTGCGCGGGCCCCTGCACGCCATTGAGCTCCGACACGATCTGTGCCTCGTTGTCGGCCAGAGCCGCCGCGACAGGAGCGAATCGCTCTGCCAGAGCGGCATCCGCGGTCTGAGCAGCGAGTGCCTGGGCCCAATAAAGCGTCAGGTAGAACGTGCTGCCCCGATTGTCGAGCTCCCCCACCTTCCGCGAGGGAGAGCGAGCATTTTCCAGATAGCCTGCCGTGGCTGAGTCCAGCGCATCTCCGAGCACGAAGGCGCCGGGATTGTCGAACTGCTCGCCGAGGTGCTGAAGTGAGGCAGCAAGGGCCATGTACTCCCCCAGCGAGTCCCATCGAAGGTGTCCTTCCTTGCGGAACTGCTGCACATGCTTCGGGGCGGAGCCACCCGCACCCGTCTCAAACAGGCCACCGCCGTTCAGCAACGGGACGATCGAAAGCATCCGCGCGCTGGTGCCGATCTCGAGAATTGGGAAGAGATCGGTGAGATAGTCTCGGAGCACGTTTCCTGTGACGGATATGGTGTCTTGTCCACGGCGGATCCGCTCGAGCGAGAACGCCATCGCGTCGACCGGTGCCAGGATCTCAATCTGGAGCCCGTCGGTGTCGTGATCCTCGAGATATGCGTCGACCTTGATGATGATTTCGGCGTCGTGCGCACGGTTCCGGTCGAGCCAGAACACGGCAGGGGCGCCGGACGCTCGCGCCCGTGTCACGGCCAGCTTCACCCAGTCGCGCACGGGTTCGTCTTTCGTCTGACACGCGCGCCACACGTCGCCCGCGTCGACTTCGTGCTCGAGCAGCGTCGATCCGTCGGTGGCGACGACCCGGACCGTGCCCGCCGCAGCGATCTCGAACGTCTTGTCATGCGACCCGTACTCCTCCGCTTTCTGGGCCATGAGGCCCACATTCGGCACGCTGCCCATGGTCGACGGGTCGAACTGGCCGTGCTCCCGACAATCACGAACGACGGCGTCATAGATGCCGGCATAGCTCGAGTCGGGAATGACTGCCTTCGTGTCCTGGAGCTCGCCGTCCCCGTTCCAGAGGCGGCCCGAATCGCGAACCATGGGTGGCATCGAAGCGTCGATGATGATGTCACTCGGGACGTGCAGATTGGTGATCCCGCGGTCCGAATCAACCATCGCGATCGCGGCCCGGTTCTCGTAGGTCGCCTGGATGTCCGCTTCTATGGCAGCCCGAGCGCTGTCCGGCAGTGACGTGATCTTCGCAATCACGTCGCCGAAGCCGTTGTTCACATCGACACCGAGCTCGTCGAACGTCGCACCGTGTTTCACAAAGACGTCCGCAAAGAACACCCGAACCGCGTGACCGAAAATGATTGGGTCGGAGACCTTCATCATCGTGGCCTTCAGGTGCAGTGAGAACAGGACGCCCTGCTCTTTTGCGTCGTCGAGAGCCGTCGCCAGAAAAGCAACGAGGGCCGACCTGCTCATATAAGTCGCGTCGAGAACCTCACCTGACTGGAGTGGAAGGGACGGCATCAACGTCGTGACCGTACCATCAGCGGCGACATGCTCGATTCGAGCGGTCGCGGCAGCGGCCAGCGTGACGGACCTCTCGTTGTGGAAAAAGTCACCGGAGTCCATCGTCGAGACATGCGTGTTCGAGTCCTCCGGCCAGGCTTTCATGCGTGGCGGATGGGCCCGAGCAAACTGTTTCACAGCTTTGGGTGCGCGTCGATCTGAATTCCCCTGGCGCAGCACGGGGTTCACCGCGCTGCCTTTGACCTTGTCGTACCGAGCCTTGGTAGCGCGTTCCTCGTCGGTCGCTGACTCATCCGGGTAGTCCGGGATCGCATACCCCTTCGCCTGCAGTTCGGCGATGCACGCCTTCAGCTGGGGAATCGAAGCGCTGATGTTCGGCAACTTGATGACGTTGGCTTCCGGGGTCTCCACGAGCTTCCCCAGTTCAGCTAGGTCATCGGACACGCGCTGATCGTCCCTGAGGGCATCGGCCTGGACCGAAAGGATTCGACCGGCCAGCGAGATATCGCGCGTCTCGACCGGGACCCCGGTCGCTCCTGCAAAGGCCCGGATCACAGGCAAAAACACATGCGTCGCCAGCTGAGGTGCTTCGTCGGTCCAAGTGTAGATGATCGAGGGTGATCGGCTCATCGAGATTCGAATGGGATGGCGTGACGGGCACCGAAAAAGGCACCGCTGGACACGACAATATAAAAGGGGTGGCGGCCATGAGCGAAACGTTAGGGTCTACAACGCGGCAGCAGGGGAAAGTGTGCCAGGCTCTCAACGAGCTGGAGCGGCGCGAAGATGGGGAACTGCCTCAGCTCCAGGTCACGCTCTCCGCTCGAGAGGGTGAGGCCATCGTCTCGATGCACGTGGACAAGAGAAGGACCAGCCGGCGGAAGACGAGCACTACGTCGCTACTGCGGTCTCACAGAGCTCAAGTCGTTCCTTTTGCATGGACTGGGAAGTCGCCGCAACCGAACGAAGACAGTCGCTTCTGCCTACACCATTACTGGCCCGAGAAGGCAGGCGGAATCGTCGTGGAATCCTTAACAGCAACAGGTGGATCTCCGCAGGCATTCCGGGCTTTGCTGAAAGCCGAAATCGAGATGGGACTCCTGCCCAATCTCATGTACGACTACGACGCCACGGGTGAGCTACGCGAGTTCGACGTGGAGATGCTCGAAACGCCTAGCGGCCGCGTCACGTCAGAATCCTGAGCCGAGAAGGATGGCGATGAGGCTGCCGGCGAGAGCACTCCCACTCATCTGCAGCAGCGCGCTGCCAGAGGGGAGAGGCAGGCTGCCCCGATGGAGAAGTGGGACAGTCACACCGCTCATGAGCCCAAGGGCAGATCCGGACAGCACATCCGTGGGAAAGTGCTGTCCTGCCTCAACTCGGAGTTTGGATGTCGATGCGGCAAGAGCACCGCCCAGAAACCCGACGCTGACACGTTCGAACCAGTGCGCGTCCGGCCGATAAAGAAGGTGCTCCGTCATGGCCAATCCGGTAGCAGTCCACGCAGCGGATGCATGTCCGGACGGCATCGAGACAAAGGCACGCTCTCGCGACGGGTCGTAGTACTCATCATCCGGACGCTGATCAGACGGGAGATACGCAAATGGGCGAGGACGGCTGAACGCCGATTTTCCGAGAGAGGTTGCGCCCATTGAGACGAAGAATGTCTCCGCCCAGACCCCAAGACGCGGGCCCATCGCATGCCATCGGTCTCCATCGGGCCCGGTGAGTGCTGCAAGCGCCCATGGCATGAGCAAAGCAGCATTTCGGGTCCAGTCACTCGCCGTGAGGGCACTCATGCTCCGATTGCCGACGATATTTCGGTCCACGGAGAGCTTGATCGTGCTCGCATCGAGTCCTTCGACCGGAACCGGCTGGACATCGATATCGATGAGGAATCCAGCCCCCATCATGCCGACACCGAGGGCCCCTGTGGTGATTTCGCGGGTGCGCCCGAAACTCGGGTAAGCGCCTGTGTGACGCGCAGCCTCCGCCGCGGTCTCGGGCTGTACCGGGCGTTCCTGTGTGAGCGCCGGACTGGGAAGTGCCGCGATGCAGAGCAGTGCAGCTAGGGCCGAAATGGGTGCGCGGCCCCGCCGCGAGTTCGTCTTCATGCGCACAACTTCGCAATACGTGCGGTCAGGTGGAACTAGCAACTGTGGGACATCGTGTATGCGATACGGTGTAAAAAGGGTGTTCTCAGTGAATTCGCACGCTCTTAGGTCTGGTTGCACGCCGTATATATTCGGTATATGTTCGGTATTCATTTCGGTTTTTATTCGGTGCCAATCCCCGGTTCCGACTGGGTTGTGACGCGGCGGTGTGTGTGGATGCTTCGGGGCCGGGGATCGCCGTCCCTGCAATTCTCGTAAAGGGTGTCCGCTATAGCCATGTCCCGGCCTCAGTCGATTGTTCAACGTGTTCCCACCCCCCAGAGCGGTCGAGGGTGGGCTCCGGACAGCGCCGCATCCCAAGACTGGCTGACCGCTTCCGCCCCTGACTCCGGCTGGACAAACGGCCCTGGCGCGGGCAGCGCTTTCCTCCCAGCATCCCAACGCACCTCTGCAGGTAGTCGTCAGGCCCTCTGTCTCTGGCTTCCCACCTTCGAGCTCCGCCTCGAGCTCGTACGCACCCCTGAGCTCGACAGCGCCTCGGTGGCCCTGCTCTCTCCCGGTGAAAGCACACGGCGCACCGTATGGCAGGTCTCTGAGCGCGCCTATGAGGCGGGAGTCCGCCCCGGCCAGCTCGTTTCTCAGGCGGTATCGCTCTGCACCGCACTGACCCTGCTCGAGCCCGACCCGGCCCACTACGACGCGGCAGTCGAGACGATGCTAGAGGTCCTGACGGAGATCACCCCGGTCATCGAACCAGCAGGCCGCGGGAGGGTTTTTCTCGGCATGGACGGCCTCGAACGCCTCTTCGGCTCCCCTCCTCGCCTGATCGACCGTGCGCTGAGATCTCTTTTTCGCGTATTCCCCTCCCCCCTCGTCGCCGCGACCCGTGCCGGCATGGCACCTGGCAAGTTCGGAGCATGGGTCGCCGCGGCCTCAGTCCGGTCTGGACAGCCCGTCATCGTCCCCGAAGAGCGACTCAGCGCATTCTTTGCCCAATGCCCTGTCGGAACACTTCCGGTTGATCCTCTCGTCGTCCATCGGCTCGAACGCCTGGGAATCGCCACCCTCGGAGACTTACGGCGCTTTCCCGAGCCTTCTCTCGTCTCACAATTCGGTGAAGACGGGAAAAACGCACTCGCCTGGGCCACGGCTAGCCGCATCGACTCGGTCCGTCCATGGCATCGGCCGCGCCCTGTCCGGGTTTCACTCGAGTTTCCGAATCCGGTGGGCATAACCGAGACACTGCACGTGGCCCTCGATCGACTCGCAGAGCGCGCCCTGGCTCGTCCGACCCGCCGCGGTCGAAGCGTGACCGGCGTACGCATGGGCGCGCGCCTCGAGGGTGGTGGCTCCTGGTTCGTCGAAACAGTGCTGCGAGAAGCCACCTCTGATCGTGAACGAATCGCTGCCCCGTTACGTGCGAAGATGGCGATCTCACCCCCTCCTAAGGCGGTCGAGGCACTCCTGCTCGAGCTGACGAACTTCGGAGTCGCGAGCACTCAGACGAGCCTCTTCGATCGCAAAGTCGGCAGCAGTCGAAACAATGAAGGACACGACTTCAGTAAAGACGAAGTGCCTGTCAATATTAGAGATGCGATCAAAGAGTTAAAGTTACGTCTAGGTCACTCTCCACTATACCGGGTCGTGGAGATCGATCCGTGGTCCCGGATCCCAGAACGACGCCATGCACTGCTGAGCTTCGACCCGTGAGGACGATTCAGTGAGCCAGCGCCCTCGCCTCAAGGCACTCGGTCAACCGAAACTCGTCGTCGTGCGCACGGACGAACAGGGCGACCCTGTCCATGTGCGTCTTCCCGGGAAAACAGCCCGGCGAGTCGCAGTCATTCGCGAGCGCTGGCAGATCGACGACGAGTGGTGGCGGCAGGCGATTTCGCGGGAATATCGGACGATCATACTCGACGACGGACGGGTGCTCACACTGTACCACGATCTGATCGATGGCGTGTGGTACGTGCAGAAAGGGTAAGAACGGCCCGAGCAAGCATTCCCCCGCCCTCTCTGCCTCACCACCTTGAAGGCCAACCCAACGTTGTCGCCATCCACGGAAAGGATCCGTGACCACCCCGCACATCACTCGCGTTCAGCCGATCCGTCCACGTGGCCTCAAGGTCCGGATCCACCTCGATGGTGGTGAACCCTTCGAGATCACGCTCGAAGCGCTCGAGCGAAGTCGCCTCGGCGTCGGGGATGACCTTCCTCCCGACCGACAGCACCAACTGATCAACGACGATCAGGATATTCGAGTCCGCGACGCCGCCTTCAATCTCATCTCGTACAGCGCCCGCACCCGGGCAGAGCTGAAACGACGCCTCCGGCAGAAGGGATTTCATCCCGCACGTATCGACGTCTGTCTCGACCGCCTGGAGGAAATGGGGTTTGTTGACGACAAGGCGGTCGCTGCTGCATTCGTCCGGGATCGACTTCTCCATCGACCGCGGGGAAAAGCAGCTCTCTCTTCGGAACTCCGCAGCAAGGGAGTCGCAGGCGACCTCGCCACAGACACCATCGACCAGGTGTTCAAGACGCAGGAGACCAGCGACATCGACCTCGCACGAGAAATGGCCACAAAGTGGGTCGCCAGACAGAATGCCGGGGCCCTTGAGGCACTTGCTTCCGACAGTGGCTCACCCGCGAAAGCCAAGGCACGGCGGCGCCTCATGGGCTATCTCAGTCGCAGAGGCTTCCGCGGAGAAGCGATGGGTGAGGGGATGACGGTCGCTGCGCAGATCGCACGCGGACGCGGCGCTCAACCCTCCTAGCCGATCGTCGCCGTCCCCGCCACAGGTGGCACAAAGTCGGTGGTCCAGATCCGCTCAAGTGCCTGCTGATCGGAAAAAAGAAGTAGGTCCCGATCCAGCATTAGGAGCCTAACAACTAACCGGCCGGCCGGCGGCGATTCTCAGGCTACCCTTTGTCCAAGCCGTGCTCGACGACGAAGCGTGTCAGCCCAGCTACGGTCCGGACCCGCAGCTTGTCCATAACGCGCTCACGGTGTGTCTCGATCGTTCTCGGTGAAATGTCGAGCTTGTCCCCGGCCTCCCGGTTCGTGTGGCCCTCTGCAATCAACAGAAGTACCTCTGTCTCACGCGGGGTCAGGGAATCGAGTCGTGTCCGAAGCTGCTGCTCTTCGATTTCCTGTCGCAGTCCCACACTGAGTTGCTGACTGACCTGAGCAGTGAAGTACTCCCGGCCCTCGTATACAGCTCGCACGGCATCGCGCAGTTCCGCCGGAGAGACATCCTTGAGGACATAACCGTCAGCCCCGGACCGGACCGCCTGAAGCACGTACTCGGGTTCGTCGTGCATCGAGAGGATCAGTATACGGACCGAAACTCCAGCAGCCCGCAATTCCCGCGTCACGTCGAGACCGGACTTGCCGGGCATGTTCACGTCGAGGACGAGGACATCAGGCTGAACATCGGCCACGAGCGCGATGGCCGCGTCACCGGCCTGGGCTTCACCCACAACGTGGAAGCCATCCTCCCCATCCAGAACGCCGCGCACGCCCTGGCGCACGACCTCGTGATCGTCCGCAATTACGATTCGAAGCCCCACGTCACTCATCGACTGCCCCTCTCCGGTGTCCCATCGTGGTCCTCGATATCTGACGCGATCGGGACTCGCACGATCACTCGAGCCCCTCCCTCTCTACGGTTCTCGATCCTGAGATCACCCCCGAACTGCCCAACCCGTTCCCGGATGCCTGCCAGACCACCCCGACTCCTCAGTCGTTCCATAGCATCATCCGGAAACCCCGGGCCATCGTCTTCAACACAGAGACGCACCACGTGATGGATAGCCGACAACGAGACCGTGATCTCGGTATCGGCCCCGTGGCGCACAGCATTGGACAGAGCCTCCTGCATAGAGCGGTAGAGCGCGCTCTCGATATCAGATGTCAGAAGCGGCAGTGCGTGCGGTGCCAAGAACACCACGCGCAGCACATCGGCATCGTCAAAATCCCTTGCGAGGCCGCGCATGGCTGGGACCAGCCCGAGGTCGTCGAGGGCAACCGGACGAAGGTCCCGGGTGACACTGCGGATCCCCTTGATTCCTTCTCCGAGTAGCGATCGCGCACGTTCAAGATCGGGCGCGGTGGCGTCGTCGCTCCGCTCTGCGATGACTCCGAGCTGAAGATTGAGCGCAGCCAGCACCTGCGCGGTCTCGTCGTGCAACTCGCGCCATATCCGATGGCGCTCCTCCTCATGCTGATGGATCATCCGAGTCTGCAGACGCTCGAGCTCTTCCGTCCGAGCGGTCAGGTCCTTGTGCAGGTCCTCATTCGCGAGTGCCGCACCGACCTGCTGGCCAAAGGCCAGCAGGAACTCGCTATCGAGTACGGTGAAGGGATCTCGCACCGCACCGACGACCACGAGTGCGCCCACTACATCCTCCTCGCCGATGATCGGGAGGGCCGCGGTGTAGGCATGTTGATCGCCGGGTGCGGTTCCGGCCACCGCAGTCCCCGGCCTCGCTCGGGTCACGTGTGGGACGCGCTCGGCACGCACCCGCTCAGCGCCTCGCAGCGCGGCTTCAGGGGATCCCTCAAAGGGCCAGAGTGCGGCGACACCCGCACCTTGAACAAAATGTCCACCGCCCGGAGTGACCAACCAAAGCGCGGAGCCATGCACGCCACGCAAAGAGAGCGCCCGGCGCAGCATCGCCTCAGCGACCGGCTCCTCGGCAGAGAGTCGACCCTGAAGCTCTCCCGACAACGCGGTGAGACTCTTCAGCCCTTGGTCCAAATCCTCGAGAACAAGCAGAAGAATTCCCAAACCGACGCTGATCTCAAATCCGATGTCGAGATAGTAGCCCCAGGGATTCCACGTCCCCTGCGACCGAAGCACGAGGTAGTCGAGATGGTGGAATGCCCACAGGAACAGTACAGCGGCAAGGAATCGGCCCGCTGGCGACCGGACAAGGCGGTCGTACTGAAGAAACGCCCACCCAGCGCCGGCGGTCGTCAGTGAGAGAAACGCCACCATCGGGACAGCGGCCAGCAGGATGTCATCAACAATGTAGATGCCGATGAAGGACCATATCACCGGGAAAAAGGAGAGGGCTGCATAACCCGCCCTCCACTCCGCTCGTTGAGAGAAGACCATCGCGGCCCACAGGAACGCTCCAGCGGTCCACCCAGCCGTGACCTGGTGCCAGAACAACCAGACCTGACTCTCCGTCATCTCGAACGCGATCATCGCCCCGACCCTCAGCGCATAGATCGCCCATGCTATCGTCCACAGAGCGAAGTACCGCCGCCGGTACCGCCAGTTGAGGCTGGCACATAGGCCCACCAGTCCGAGAGTCACAGCAAGCTGCAGATAAGCAGCCGCCAGTTCGGCGTGTCCGGTGGTCAGAAAGGTCAGATCCATGGTCAGGAACATCCGACTGACTCGACGACGCTGCAACAGCTTGCGAGACGTGGCGTCCAGAACGATCCTCCGCCCGCACGAGGAACTGGCCGAGGCGGTCCGCCGCATGGGTGAGGCAGCCCACGACGCCGACGGCTTCACGCACTTCCTGCAGTCCGGTGTCGGGCTCACCTTGTAGGCTGACCGCCCCACGTCAGTCCTCCGGATCGACTCTCGCATACTGTCGGCTTCGCCCGACCTCATCCGAACCAAGACCACTCATGAGCCGAGCCTTCGGACCCCGCCGCGCAGACTGGATTGAGATCGATCAGGCCGACGCAAGTATCGCTTCGCCCGAGTCCCTCGCCCTGCTGACCCGCTTTGACCTGATCTATCGGTCGCTGGTCACCATGCAGTTCAACTTCGTGCAGTCGGGACACCCCGGAGGCTCGATCTCGGCCGGTCACATCATGACGGCCGCGCTACTCGAAACGATGCAGTACGACATCGGAGATCCTCTTCGCGACGATCAGGACCTGCTGTCATTCGCTGCAGGTCACAAGGCGACGGGCCTCTACGCGATGTGGGCGCTACGCGACGAAGTCACCAGAATCGCGCAGCCAGACCTGCTCCCGGACGGCGATCACCTTCGACTACGGTGGGAGGACCTGCTCGGTTTTCGCCGGAATCCGATGCAACCGACCCCGCTCTTCAAGCAGTTCAAGTCGAAGCCACTCGACGGGCATCCGACGCCGATGACACCGTTCGTCCGGATCGCTACCGGCCCCTCGGGTGTGGGCATGGGCGCCTCAATCGGGCTCGCATTCGCCGCCGCCGACTACTTCGGGAAGGATGCGCCTAAGATCCACATGCTCGAAGGCGAGGGCGGCCTCACGCCTGGCCGAGTGTACGAATCGGTAGCTTCCGCGGGCGCGTCGGGCCTGCACAACGCGATCTGCCACCTTGACTGGAATCAGGCATCCATCGACTCCGACCAGGTCACGCGTGAGGGCGACCAACCAGGGGACTACGTCCAGTGGGACCCGATGGAGTTCTTTTACCTGCACGACTGGAACGTCGTCCACGTGAAAGACGGGTTCGACATGGGTCAAGTCGTCACCGGACAGCGCCGCGCCCTGGAGATGAACAACGGCCAGCCGACTGTCGTTGTGTACCGCACAGAGAAGGGTTGGAACTACGGCATCACCGGGAAAAAGTCTCATGGTGGCGGCCACAAAATCGGGAGCGACGCCTACCTCGACGCGCTGCGACCGCTCATGGGCGATGCGGTGGATTCGGTCCCGCAGGTCGAAGAACCGGGAGACGCGACTGCCGTCGAAGCATGCCACTGGGCTACGCTCGAAGTCCTTCGCGACTTCTTATCAACAGAGGCCGACGACGTCTGTGAGGACGCAGCGAATCGACTCGTCGCCTCGCGGGACGGACTCAATGCCAGAGGCCGAGCACCGAGGCCCGGCGCGCCCGATATCGACCAGATGTACGCTGTGTCTGATCCGTCCTCGGTACCCGAGCCGCTGCGACTGGAAGTGGGAACGAAGAAGCCGCTGCGCACGCAGCTCGGCGACGTGCTCGGCTATTTCAACAAGGTATCAAACGGCGCGATCCTGCTCGGTGCCGCAGACCTGCTCGACTCGACCGCGATCTCCGGCGGATCGAAGGCCTTTCCTTCCGGCTTCTTCGACTACGAGAAAAACCCGGGCAGCCGCACGTTGACGATGGGCGGCATCTGTGAGGACGGCCTCGCGTGCATTCTCAGCGGTGTGTCTGGATTTGGTCGCCACTGCGGAGCGGGAGCCTCGTACGGCGCCTTCCTCAGCCCGCTCGGCCACATTCCCGCACGCGTGCACGCGATCAGCCAGCAGATGAAGCAGGACGTCAAGAAGTCCCGCTATGCCCCGTTCATTCTTCAATGCGGTCACGCGGGGATGAAAACGGGTGAGGACGGTCCTACACACGCCGACCCACAGGCGCTGCAGCTTCATCTCGAGAACTACGTGCCCGGAACGGCAGTCACACTCACGCCCTGGGAGGCCCAGGAGATCTGGCCTCTCATGGCGGCTTCGTTCAAAGCAGAGGCGGCAGTCATCGTGCCCTTCGTGACACGACCCAGCGAACCCGTGCTCGACCGCGAGAGGCTCGGACTCGCTCCGGCATCCGCCGCAGCGAATGGCGTGTATCGACTGCGCGCGGCAGCGGGCGTGGCCGATGTCACGCTCGTCCTGCAGGGATCAGGCGTTGCCCTGGCCTTCGTCCAGGACACCCTTCCACGACTGCTGGCCGACGGGATGAACCCTGAGGCCATCTACGTTGCAAGCCCGGAGCTATTCGATCGGCTACCGGAAGCTGAGCGCCACTCGGTATTCAACGATGATGTTGGACGCGTGGCCATGGGAATTACCGGCTTCACGCTCCCGACCATGTACAGGTGGATCCAGTCCGAGGTTGGACGGCAGCACACGATGCATCCCTTCATGCATGGCCACTACCTGGGCAGCGGAGCCGGTGACATGGTGATCCACGAGGCCGGGCTCGATGGAGATGGCCAGTATACCCAGATCCGCCGATTCGTAGAAGCGAGTGGCGCCTAGGGCGACGGGGCGACTGAAGGCACGACTCGCGAAGCGCTTAGAGCGTGCTTACCGGGATCAACTTCGGGAGCTCCGTGGGTAGCGACTCCAGTAGGTCGACGTCACCCTCCCCTCCCCGGTCCTTCATGACGTGGAGAACCCGGGAGCGAGCGAGATTCTCTTAGTCGGGTTCCGGATATCCTTACTCGTCGAGAGGTGCATCGAATTCGAACGAGTGGATGAGGACACGGGTTCCGGGGATACTGAACAGATGCCGACCTTCGATCGCATCGACGTCCCACAGGTCATAGTGATCAAAGATCTGTGACAGCACCCTCCACGCACCGGTCACCGAGACGCCGTCCTCGATGAAGACGAGATCGAGTCAGGCCTGCGGCCTGACTCGGCCTACCGCCTGACCGCGATCGACTGAATCTCGAAGCGTGCGTCGAACAGGAGCGTGCCTGCACCAATGAAAGCCCGTGCGGGGAACTCCTGCTCGAAATACGTCCGATACACCGAGTTGAATGCATCGTAGTCATCGACGTCCGACGAGAAGATCTGCACATACACCAAGTCCTCCATCGTCATCCCAGCGGCCTCGAGTGTGCTCTTTACACTCTCGATGACAAGTCGCGCTTCCTCCTCCGCCGTATCCGGAATGCGGCCATCAGGCGTGCGGCCGATCGTCCCCGACAGGTAGAGGGTCTCACCCGAACGGACCGCTCCACTGAACGGAGACACCTCACCATCGGCAGGTGAGCGGGGGTTGATGTACTCTCGATCCTGGGCAGCGCTCCCATCGACCAAAGTCAGAAGTAGGATCGGAGCAACGGTCAGTACTGCCATCAGACGGCGGGATATCATGGCGGGGTCCAGTAGAGAGATCAGCGAGTCGGACCCGACTGTACCCGTGTCCGTCCCGACACCGCAACACGCCCCCCCCTGCGCGCTCCTCTAACACAGAGGGGCAGACGCGGCTCAGCCGGGAGGCCGGCTGCCCATTCCCTCGATGGCAGGCCCGGCATCCGCGTTCGCGAGGTCCCAACTGGTCTGGTGCACCAGGCGAACAATGCGGGTCATTTTCTCGTACTCGATGCTCTCCGCATCATCGTATGGCGTGTGGTAGTCGGGATGGAGTCCGGTGTGGAACCACACCGCTGGGACATCATTCTGAAGGAACGGCCAGTGGTCGGATCGGCGCAGCAGACCGGACAGATTGTTGTCGTAACGAGAGCGGAGGGTCAGCGCCGCGTCGATCACCCCCGTCTCCGTGAGCACGACGTTGGCCGCCGCCACCACGCCAGCCAGGTCAGGGGTGCGGCTGTATCCAAGGATATTGATGGCGTTCGAGTTCGATTCAGCCGACTGCACCTCGAGCCCACGGAACCGCCGTCCCCCATCGGCAGGCACCTCCTCGTGTCTTCCGATCATGTCGAGGTTGAGGTTCGCCACGGTTCGCTCGAGTGCGAACAGCGGGCGAGTGGTGTAGTACCAAGCCCCGAGCAAACCACGCTCCTCAGCATCCCAGATCGCGAACATCACCGTGCGCCTGGGCCGATCACCCGCTTCCGCCGCCCGTGCATACGCCGCGGCTGTGGCCAGCACCCCCACGGTGCCCGAGCCGTCGTCATCGGCTCCATTGAAGACGGCCTCTGGCATAGTCCCGTCCGGCAGCGCCGCAGGGCCAGTGCCATTGTGATCGTGATGCGCGCCGATGATCACAACTTCATTCTGCAAGGTCGGATCGGACCCTTCGATCATTGCAAGGATGTTACGACCCGGAGTCACATTCCGTTCCACACTGGTCGTGAAATCAACGCGAGCACCGGGCAAAGACACGACACCGAGGCCAGCCGCAGCGGACTCCGCGTCCCCTGCGAGTTCCTCCAGTGATCTCCCGGACCCTGCAACGATTTGAGCGGCGAGATCAACCGAGATCTGAGCGGCAGGAATGTCGATATCCGCCACCCAGGCACCAAGCGTGAAACGTTCGATCCGACGAGCCTCCTCAGGCCACAGAGCTGCGTGTTGACTTCCCCAGTCCACGGCCTCCGAACGATTCTGTACATCCTTCACGAACAGGACGCCGACAGCTCCGCGCATCTGAGCAGAAAGTACTTTCCTCCAGGTGACAGAGGCCTCAGCCCTCACGACTCCGTCGAATGGCGAGGCCGGATCAGCAACGCCGGGTTCTCCGTCCAGCATCAGCACCACTTTTCCGCGCACATCTGCCCCCTGGTAGTCATCGAAGCTCAGACGCGGTTCGACGATCCCAAAGCCGGCAAAGACTACCTCACCCTGCGCCGATCCCGCCGCGCCAGCATTCGACGGAGTCCACCCGGTCCCCTCTGCCCGCACACCACCCGCGCCTGCCACCGTGAGTCGATTCAGAGCCCCGAGGCTGAACCACACCAGATCGAAGCGCTGGTCGAAAGTGCCGCCGTCACCCGCAGGCTCGAGTCCAAGTGACTCAAATCGCTCCCGGATCCAATCCGACGCCATGTCGATTTGCGGGGTGCCGACCAATCGCCCCGCCATCGAGTCGTGCGAGAGGGCGAAGAGGTCCGCCCTGAGATCCGACTCCTGAATCGAGTCGATCTGTGGAGCAACACCTCCCGGGCTACCGCACGCCGCGAGAAGAACGACCAATGCGGCCAACGTGAGTGATGTGATCAGGGGTCGACTCATAAGACTTCTCCGTGCTTTGCTTTCGTGATGGTATCGTGCTGGATCGCTGCCTCGAAGTATCGGATCAGTAAGGCCGCAGGCTGAGCCCCTGACACCGAGTATCGCCGGTCGAAAACAAACGTCGGAGTGCCCGAAATCCCCATCATCCGAGCATCGTGAGCCGTGTCGCTGAGGGCCGTCTCGTAATGGCCATCGGCTAGCGCGCTTTTCATCACCACGACATCTAGACCAGCCTGCGACGCCAGATCGTCCACTACCGCCGGATCGCCGAGGTCTCTGCCTTCCGCGAAGTAGCCCTTGAAGAGCCGTTCGTGAAACGAGGGGAACAGATTCGGCTCCTCCGCCTGGGCATAACTTCCAGCGGCGAGGGCCCGATGCGTATTGGACACCTTCGGGCGCTTCCCGACATCGAGCCCCTCCTCCGCGGCACTCGCACGAAGTGCATCCTGCATGCGGGCCCAGACATCGGGCGGATACGGGAGATCTTCGACCGGCATCCCCTCCAGAGGCACCTCTGCGTGAATTTCGAACGGACGCCAGTTGACCTGGACGTCTGTCTCGGGTGGTAGCGCGGCCAGGGCCTTCTCAAGGCGAGCCCATCCGACGTAGCACCAAGGACAGGTGTAATCACTGAATACCTCGAGAATGACGGTCGCTGCAGCGGTGGCGGAATCAATGTCGGATGGCATGCCGCGAAGATGCTAGTTCGGGGGTTTGTTAGCGAGTCCATAAAGCCCGTACTCGAAGCGATGCTCGCCACGGGACTCACGAATCCCATCGTGCTGTCTGGAGATATCCATTCCAACTGGGTCGCACGATTCCTCCGAGACTTCGACGACGAGAACTCCGAGGTCGTGGCAACGGAGTTCACAGGACCCTCGGCCTCTTCCGGGGGAAACGGTGAGCCGGAGGCCGCGATCGGTGCAACCCCTCTCCCACACAATCCCCATTTTGACTTCTACAACAGCCAGCACGGGTACGTACTCGCCTCCGTGACCCCGGACGTGTGGACATCGACCTACCGCATCGTGTCGGAAGTTGAGACCCCGGGCGGCGAGGTCGAGCCGGCCGCCACCTTCGTGGTCGAGAACGGCCATCCAGGGGTCAGCCCAGCCTGACCCCTGCACACCTTGCCGCACCGGCCACCCCGCCGGACATTGCCCGCCAGGCCCAGTTGAAGTGTGCGCCACCCGTTTTCCGTGGCGCCAAACCCCCTAGAAGCAGGAGTCCGATTCGTGAAGAATGCCATTGCAACGCTCGCGATCTTCGCCGCGTTTTCCGCCGCACCCGTGGCAGCCCAGAGCTCGAACATGTCGTTCTTCGTGACCAGCGCAGGGCCCGGAGATGGTGCGGACCTCGGAGGTCTCGAAGGTGCGGATCAGCATTGCCAGGACCTCGCCTACGCGGTGGGCTTCGGCGACGTGACGTGGCGCGCGTACCTGAGCGCGGTTTCCATGGGTGGAGACGCCGCGGTCAACGCCCGTGATCGCATTGGTGACGGCCCGTGGTACAACCACGCCGGTGAACAGATCGCATCAAGTGTCGCCGACCTGCACGCGGACAACGCGAACCTCACCAAGCAGACGATTCTGACTGAGAAGGGCTCGATGCAGAACGGTCGTGGAGATGATCCAAACACACACGACATCATCACCGGATCGAACATGGACGGCACGGTCAACACCGCGGAGGGACACGACGCCTGCAGCAACTGGACGAGCAGTGGCGACGGAAGCGCCGCCGTGGGTCACCATGACCGTCAGGGCGGCGGAGAGAACCCGACATCCTGGAATTTTGCACACGGATCGCGCGGATGCAGCCAGGAGAACCTGCAGGGGAGTGGAGGAAACGGATACTTTTACTGCTTCGCCCCTGATGGTCAGCAGGAACAGGCCCTCCGAAAGGAGTAGTCTGACCGCACGGAGGTACGCGTGAACGGACGGACATTCATGGTCGGGGCTCTCCTTGCGGGGGCCCCGATTGTGCAGGGAGCCTGCATGGCACAGGAATCTCCGACTAACACCCGGTGGGGAATTACTGCGGTCGAAGGTCTCGAGATCGGCCACTACACGCTCGATGCGCGAGCAACTGGGTGTACCGTGGTCATTGCCCGCGATGGTGCCGTCGGAGGTGTCGACGTACGTGGGGGTTCGCCCGGGACCCGAGAGATCGCGCTTCTCGACCCTGTGAGTCGAGTGAACCAAGTGCACGCGGTCGTGCTTTCCGGGGGGTCCGCATTCGGACTCAGCACAGCCGACGGAGTCATGCGATACCTCGACGATCAGAACGTCGGCCTCCTTGTGAGCGGCGGCCACAAGGTCGTCCCGGTCGTGGTGGCGGCGATTTTGTACGACCTTGGTATTGAGGGCAAGGAAAAGATCCGGCCGGGTCCCGACTGCGGATATGCCGCCGCATCGGGTGCGTCCACGGCATCGCCTGAAGAAGGGTCCGTAGGTGCAGGAGCCGGCGCCACCGTCGGGAAGATGCAGGGTCAGGGTCGCTCCATGAAAGGAGGGTTCGGCACGGCGTCGATCACGCTCGAAAGTGGACTTGCCGTAGCTGCGGCGGTCGCCGTCAACGCGGTGGGAGATATCGTCGATCCTGCCACGGGCCGCGTCATTGCGGGTGCCCGTGCCGCAGATGGCACTCTACTGGACATGAGGCGCGTGCTACGCGGAGAGATCCCGGGCACCGGCGACGACGATACAACGGACTCGGCGACGGAGCCGGGCACCAACACGACCCTTGGAATCGTGTCTACGAACGCGACGCTTACGAAAGCTGAGGCGACGAAGGTCGCCCAGATGGCGCAGGACGGCCTCGCTCGCACCATCTATCCGGCACACACTCCCGGCGATGGTGACACCGTGTTTTCTCTGGCCACCGGCGCGTGGGAGGGGGAGGCAAACGTCTTCGTCATTGGAGCGCTTGCTGCCGAAGTCATGGCCGAAGCGATCCTTAGAGCCATCCGAATGGCCGAGGGGCTGCCGGGTATTCCAGCCGCCTCGGAACTCGGCAACTGACCGTTGTCGACGCGTGATTCTCGGTTGAATCGCTGACAACCCTGCCCTCTCTGTGAACCCGGACCCCAACGCACCAGTCGCACTCCAGCTCGGAGCGCTCGTTGCCTATTCGCTCGGGCTCATCGGGTTCGGACTGTGGGTGTCTCGACGGAGACGCGGAGGGTCGGCCAGCTTCTTCGTCGCGGACCGCAAGCTCGGCCCCGGCCTGCTCTTCTCAACCTTCTTGGCGGCGAACATTGGAGCCGGATCGATCATCGGGGCATCCGCGCTCTCATACAACGTCGGTGTCTCCGCGTGGTGGTTCGTGGGGTCTGCAGGGATCGGCCAACTCGTCCTCGCCTTCTTCGTTGGTCCTCGAATCTGGAGGGTGGCCAAGGCGCACGACCTTTACACGGTGGGCGACTACCTCGAGCACAGGTACGGCAGCGCCGTGCGGGTGACCGTGGCGTCGATCCTCTGGCTGGGCACGCTCGCGATTCTCGCGACTCAACTCATTGCGATGTCGCTGATCCTTGAATGGGTGGTGGGTGCGCCTCGGGGCGTTGGTGCACTGATCGGAGGCATCGTGATGATTGCCTACTTCAGCGCCGGTGGCCTCTTCACCTCGGCATGGGTCAACCTCGTCCAGCTAACGGTCCTGCTGACAGGTTTCCTGATCGCGATCCCGATCGCGATCAGGAACGCCGGAGGGTGGAGTGCTGTCCTCGCCGCGGTACCTCAGGACCCCGAGTACATGAACTTTCTAGCACTGGGGGGGCTCATCACCTTCGTCACTGTCATGCCGGCCTTTGTGATCTCGCCCGGATTCGTACAAAAGGCGTTCGGGGCGATCGACGAGCGGACGATTCGGATTGGAGTTGGCCTGCAGGGAGTCGCCTTGCTGATCTTCGCCTCGGCCCCGATGCTCATGGGCCTGATCGCGCACAGCTACGACCCGGCTCTCGTCAACGCAGACTACGCAGTGCCGACGGTGCTCACCCTCGGCCTCCCGGCGATCCTCGGAGCTCTCGCGCTCGCCGCCGTATTCTCGGCAGAAGTCAGCAGTGCCGATGCGGTGTTATTCATGCTTTCGACCTCATTGTCCAAAGATATCTACAAGCGATATCTGGCCCCTGATGCGACTGACGCTCAGGTCCTGCGCGTGGCAAGGCTCGCAGCGATTGCTGGAGGGGCTCTCGGAATCGCCCTCACGCTCGTACTCGATACCGTCCTCCAGTCGATCATGATCTTCTACTCGATCTTGAGCGTGAGTCTCTTTGTGCCAGTCGTAGCCGGCCTCTATTCGAGACGACCTGGAGTCCCGGAGGCAATCGCGGCAATCGCGGCAGGTGTCACAGGGTTGTTCGCACTGGAGGGCGCGGCCCGCTGGGGTGGCCCCGTGGCCGTCCCAGCCTGGATGAGTTCTACCGGCGCAGGGATCGTGGCTTCAGCGGTCGTGTTTGCTCTGGTCTTCGCGATGAGACGACCAAAGCTCGGCAGCCCATCAAACTCCTCTCCGCCTGATACCTCTCAGACATGAAATACACTTGTGCTTCCAATGATGGTCGCATCTCTGAGGCTGAAACCCACACTCTCGTGGCGACCTTCTACACGAGCATTCAGTCCGTCGACCTTCCAGATCCGATCTTCGAAACCCATGCGGGGGACGGCTGGGACGCACACCTCGACAAGATATGGGACTTCTGGTCGAGTATCCTGCTCGCCACGGGACACCTTCGAGGAAATCCGATCGTTGCCCATCAGGGCGTGCCGGGGATTACGAGCAAAGGCTTCGACCGATGGCTGTCACTCTTCGCGGAGGTCGCGTCAGATGTCCTGAGCTCGACGCACGCGCTCGACGTGGTGGCACGTGCTCCTCGTATGCGCCTCGTACTGGAGGGGCGCATCGCGCCGGTGACCCCATGACACACTCACTGGAACCTTCGGCGGAACAGATGCGAGCGATGCTCGCGGAAACGACGGAGCGAATCATTGAGCACATCGAATCCCTGCCCGAACAGCCAGCTTCGTACTACACGGACGGGAAAACGGAAGCGCGGGCCCAAGTGGAGTCTTTGCCGTCCGCCGGCACAGATTTCAGTGAGCTGCTCGATCTGATTTTTGATGAAGCGGTCCCCACGTCCTTCAATACCGCCGGACCTGGGTACTTCGCCTATATCCCCGGCGGCGGACTCTTCCCGTCCGCCGTCGCAGACCTGATCGCGAATGCGGTCAACCGCTATGTCGGGGTCTGGGTGGCCGCACCCGCGCTGGTACAGCTGGAATTGAACGTCGTTCGGTGGTTCTGTGAGATAGTCGGGTACGGGCCCGGCAGCGGAGGCATCCTGACCAGCGGGGG